>CAZKPR010000209.1:0-1878 GCA_964554685.1 uncultured Leptospirales bacterium
TGAAGACGATCTGGCTGAGGACCTCGACCCCGACCGAGACTCCCACGGAGACGGAAAGAAGCCGTCCCCGGGCGTGGGCCGCGAGCTCAAGGGCGCGTTCCAGTCCGGCATAGCGCGGGCTCGCCGGATGGAGCACGATCCCCACGGCGGAATAGCCCAGGTCCGAGGCCCAGTCTATCTGCTTCGCCGTGGTGATGCCGCAGACCTTCACGAACATGGCGCCTCCAGGGCGCGGCTGAATTCACGGACCAGTTTCTCCGGGTCCCCGGCGGTCATGAGGGCGGTCCCGACCAGGAACGCGTCGGCGCCGGCACGACGGAAAAAAGTCATGTCCCCGGGGGTTTCGATTCCGCTTTCGGCGACCTTCAGAAACTCGCCCTTGAGGGCGGCGATGGTGCGCGCGGCCTTTTCCCGGTCGATTGAAAAGGTCCTGAGGTCCCGGGAATTAACTCCCACCATCTCGGGATCCAGGCCCCTGATTTTTTTCATCTCCCCGGCATCGTGTATCTCGTAAAGGACCTTCATCGAATAACGGCGTGCCCTTCGCGTGAGGATCATGAGTTCGCGCACGTTCAGCACGGCGGCGATGAGAAGGATGAAATCGGCCCCGTGGAGGTAGGCGCTGTCCACCTGGACCTCCGAGAGTATGAAGTCCTTGCAGAGGACCGGCAACGCCCCGCTCCGGGATATCCCGGCAAGATCATGGTAGCTTCCCCGGAAGAAACGGCCGTCGGTGAGCACGCTCACGGCTCCCGCTCCTCCCCGCTCATAGGCAAGGGCGCGGCCGGCGATGTCGTCGGACAGGGCGAATTCTCCCCGTGAAGGGGAGCATTTTTTTATCTCGGCGATAAGGGGCCTCTCGCGAAGCGACCGTACCGGATCACGGACGGGCCTTGTCCTGTCCGTGTCGGGAAGCTTCAGGGCGGGAATCTCCATGCGCTTATGGGCGATTATTTCATTCAGGTATGTCGTCATGATTTTCCGATTCATGCCCCCGGCATCGAAACCGGGGACCCGATGGATCCGGTCAGTTTCTCAAGGGTGTGGCAGGGGTGGCCCCGATTGATATGCTCCCGCGCCATATGGTAACCGTCCCTCATGCCGCAGTGGTTCATGGAGCGAAGGGCCAGCGCCGCGTTCAGGGCGAAGAGGTTTCCCAGGGGCTCGTTCTCTCCGGAGAGGCCGCCAAGGAAGAGGCGCGTGGCCTCGCGGAGATCGCGCGCCACGGGCATCGGGAATGGAGAAAAATAATCTGAGGGGTCGATGGTGAACCGCCTGGGGGCGCCGTCTCCCATGAAAAGACATTCAGTTTCCCCCGAGGGCGACACCTCGTCGTAGCCGTCGCGGGACGAATAGACGGTCACGTTCCGGCGGCCCAGTTTTTCCAGGACGCGACCTATGAAATCGATGCGGTCGCGGCGGTTGATGCCAATGATCTGAAACTCCGGATCGGCGGGATTGATCAGGGGTCCCGCGAAGTTGAAGATCGTCGGGACTTTGAGCTCTCTCCGGACAGGAGCGATCCGCTTCATGGCGGGATGATAATCGGGAGCGGGCATGAAGACGTAGCCGTGGGCCGAAAAAAATTCTTCCGGGGAGGACCCGCCGTACCCGAGATCGAAACCCAGGCCGGCGAGGATGTCCGCCGATCCCACGGCCCCGCTCTGGGCCCTGTTGCCATGCTTCACCACGGGTATGCCGAGTGAACAGAGGATCACGCTGACGGCGGTCGATACGTTGACCGAGGATTTGCCGTCCCCGCCGGTTCCGCAGGTGTCAACGGTACCCCTTCGCGTGATCGCCAGTCGCCGCTTGTGCCGGTCAAGGGTCGCCACGAGGGCCGACAGCTCATCGACGGTTTCTCTCCTCAGCTTGATG
>CAZKPR010000209.1:1888-6210 GCA_964554685.1 uncultured Leptospirales bacterium
GGCCGAGGCGTTCTGGGAGTCGCTCAGGTCACCCCGGACCATGCCCTAGAAGAGCGCCTCCGCCTCGTCATAGGGCAGGGACTCGCCCGAATTTACCTTGATGATGATCCTTTCCATGATTTCCTCCTTAACGGCTCACGGCCTTCGGTTCGGCCAGGGACGCGGCGTACTCAAGAAAATTGCGCACGATGCGCTGTCCGCATTCGCTCATTATCGATTCAGGGTGAAACTGCACGCCGAAGATCATCGTCCCGGGGTCCTCGATCGACATGATCGTGCCGTCACCCCGCGACCGCGAGGTAACGTAGCGCTCCTCGATCTCCACGGCGAGGGAATGGTAACGGACCGCCGAAAAAGAACCGGGCACGCCGCGAAAGAGTATCGATGGCGACGTGACGCCGATCACGTCAACCTTGCCGTGCATCACCGTCCTGGCGGGAACCACGGGGTATCCCAGGACGTGGGCGATGGCCTGCATGCCGAGGCAGACGCCGAAGAGGGGAACGCGCCCCAGATACTGTTCGATATACCTCAGGGTCGTACCTGAATTCGCGGGCGTGGAAGGCCCCGGGGAGAGGATAATGCCCTCGCAGGCGTCGGCTGAACGAAACTCGTCGTTTTTCACGACGTCTACCGCGGCTCCGCATTCATGGAAGAGGGCCTTCAGGTTGTAGGTAAAGGAATCGTAGTTATCGATCAATAAAAACATTTCTGTTCTCCAGGGCACCCATGCGGGTCATGGCGTCAAAGATTGCCCCAAGCTTGTTCCCCACCTCGCGGAATTCCTTCTCGGGGTCGCTATCGTACACGATGCCGGCCCCGGCACGGAGGATCACCCGGTCCGCTTTCACCATGGCGCTGCGGATTATGATGCAGGTGTCGATATCGCCGCTGTAGGCGAAGTAGCCGGCGCACCCGGCGTAGAACCCACGGGGCGAACGCTCGTACTCGTCGATGAGCTCCATGGCGCGCACCTTCGGGGCGCCTGAAACCGTGCCGGCGGGGAACGTGTTGCAGAAGAGGCGCAGGGGCGTCACGTCATCCCTGATCCGTCCCCGCACCTCGGAAACGATGTGCACGAGGTGGGAGTAGATCTCCGGCTCGAAGGAGCTGACCACGGAGACGCTGTCGCTTTCACAGCCCGTGTAGAGGTCGTTTCGCGCCAGGTCGAGGAGCATCAGGTGCTCGGCGCGCTCCTTTTCGTCCTCGAGGAGGCGGCGGCAGGTCCCCTCCGGATCGTTCCCCTCGAGTCGATACGTCCCCGCGATCGGCTTGAGGGTGGCGGTTTCCCCCTCTATCTTGAGGTGTATCTCGGGCGAGGTTCCGCAGAGCACTTCCTCGCCGGTCTTGAGGTAAAACATGTAGGGGGAGGGATTGATGTTCCTGAGAAGACGGTAAAGATTGACGGGATTCACCCGGGCAGGTATCTCGTACTTGTTCGAGAGGACTGCCTGGATGCACTCTCCCCGGACGATTTCATCCTTGAGGCCGCGCACGGCGTTCATGAATGACTCGAGTTCAAAATCCTGTTCCGGTTCCGGCGTTGCGGAGGGCGGGAACACCCGGTTTCTGATGGAAAGAATTTCCGCCGCCATCTCCATGGTGCGCTCCCCGGCACGCCGGTAGGCCTCGTCGGGATCGTCGCCGACATGGGCGGAATGGGCGGCGTAGAATCTTCCCATCATGTTGTCGAAGACGTAAAAATCATCGACCTGGAAGAGGGCCATGACGAGATTTTCGCGGTCCTCCTTCACGGGTTTTCTCAGCGTGCCCATGTAATTGGCGATATCATAGCCGATGAATCCCACGTATCCCCCGCAGAAATTGCCCATGGCGGGATTGACGCTTGAATCTTCCCGGGCAAGAAGCCCCTCGAGGTACTCAACGGGGTTTCCTTCAATTCTTGAAATCGAGCCGTCCCCCGATTCAACGATGATGGTGCCGTTTCTGAATGAGATGGCGCCGCCGGGCCTGATCCCGAAAAAGGTGTAGCGGGAAAAGCTCTTGTCGCAGTTCGCGCTTTCCAGGAGGAAAAGGTGCCGCTCGCCGGAAAAGTTGGAGAGCAGGCCGATGGGGGTGACAAGGTCTCCCGCGATTTCCCGGTATACCGGGATCCGCGCGTAACGCTTTGAAAGCTCAATGAATCGGTCATGTGAGGGATGCAGCATATTAATCTCCTCTGGCGACAGCCGGTGTTTCTATATATAGAAACAATAGTTACTACATATAGAAACACCGGAAATCCGTCAAGCCATTTGCGGAGATTTTTTTATTTTTTTTTATCGTTCCCGATTGGCCCTGCATCGGGGTCTTCACAGGAGCCGGGGCCCGAAGAATAGGGACAGGAGGCGCAGCTTTCAGGACGGCAGTCGCTTCCCCTTTCCCTGAGCCGGAAAAAGCGGTAGAGTCGTATCGCCGCGGCGATGACGGCAAGGGCAATGATAATGATGGCGGCTATCGTCTGGCACATGACATTCACCACACCATGAGCCCCACCCGGTATACCAGGAAGGCGGCGATCCAGGCGATTGAGGTTGAAAAGAGGGCGGAAAAGAGGGGCCACTTCCATGACCCGGATTCACGCTTCATGGTAACCAGGGTCGCCATGCAGGGCACGTAAAGGAGGATGAAGACCATGTAGGCCAGGGCCACGGAGGGACTGAATACCGGCTCGCCCGCGCGGGGGCCGGAGAGATATCGCTGCTCCCGTATGCGTTCCTGGAGGGATCCCTGTGTTTCCGGGGAGTCACCGCGGGCGTGATAGAGGACCCCCAGGGTGCTCACGGTGATCTCCTTGGCGGCAAGGCCGGTGAAAATGCTGACGCTCATCTTCCAGTCGAATCCCAGTGGAGCGAGGGCGGGCACGATTGCTCTGCCGATGCGGCCGATGTATGACTGCTCCAGGCGTTCACCTTCCCGTTCGAGCTCGATACGGCTCAACTCGCGCCTGATGCGCGCGTCGTCTGGCTGAAGGGGCGCGGTGACTCCATCCCGGGCTGTGGCCTCCCCGGCTGGACGCCCCTCCCGCACCTGTGCCGCCATGGCGTCGTAATCCTTCGAGTACGAGACATGCTCCGGGAAACGGCCGAGGGCCCAGATGAGTATCGAGGCGATCAGGACGATACCGCCGATTTTTTTCAGGTACTCGCTTCCGCGCGACCACATGTGACGAAGACTGTTCCTCAGGCGAGGGGCGCGGTATGGCGGCAGTTCCATGACAAAGGGCGCTTCAACGGCCCGGAAGACGATCTTTTGTATCGCCATGGCGGATATCACCGCCACGGCAATTCCGCCCAGGTAGAGCGCAAAGAGCATGGACCCCGCGTGGTCGGGGAAAAACACCCCGATGAAAAGAACAAAGACCGGAAGCCGCGCGCTGCAGGACATGAAGGGGATGATCAGCATCGTGAGGATTCTTTCCTTCCTGCTCTCAAGGGTCCGGGTGGCCATGATCGCCGGGACATTGCACCCGAAGCCCATTACAAGGGGTATGAAGGACTTGCCGTGAAGGCCGATCCCGTGCATCAGGCGGTCCATGATGAAGGCGGCACGCGCCATGTAGCCCGTGTCCTCCATGAGGGAGATCATGAAGAAAAGGATGAGAATGTTGGGCAGGAAGACCACGACACCGCCGGCCCCGGCCAGTATGCCGTCCACAAGTATCTCCCTCAGGAGTCCCTCCGACATGGCCCCGGTGACGAAGCTCGATGCAGCCCCTACCCCCGCCTCGATCCAGTCCATCGGGTACTGGCCCAGGGAAAACGTGAGCTGGAAGGTCACCCACATGAAAAAGAGGAAAAGAGGGAACCCCAGGATCTGGTGGGTAAGGACGCCGTCGATCCTTTCGCTCACGGAGGCCGCGGGACGCGCCGCGGGGTGGAACGTCTCCCGAATCGCTCCCGCGATGAAGCCGTACCGGGCGTCCGATAAAAGGGTTTCGCTGTCTTCCCCGAGTGCGGTTTCGATTCGCTGGATGAGTTCCCCTGCCTTGCGGACCGTCTCCTCGCCCGCCGGGCCGGAGGTCTTCACGAAGGTCTCCATGGCGGCGTCTTTTTCCAGGAGTTTGATGGCGGCGTACCGGGCTGAGATTACGCTGTTTTCCTCCGCGCAGTCAAGGCCGGGGACAAGGGCCGCGATGGCGCTTTCGATATCCGGCCCGTAATAGATGCGCACGTTGCGGTCGCTCCGGATGTTACCCTCGTGGACATCCGCCACGGTATCGAAGAGATCAAGTATCCCCACTCCCTCGGTACCCACGGTTGGCACGAAGGGTATGCCGAGCATCTCCCCGAGTGCGGTATAGTCGAAAGAGTCCCCCCTGT
>CAZKPR010000210.1:0-6188 GCA_964554685.1 uncultured Leptospirales bacterium
GGGGAGCCCGGAGACGGAGAGGTTCACTGAAAGGAAGGGCGGGATCTGCCCGTCCCCGCTTTCATGCGTGATATCATTAAATCTTTGGCTCAAGGAGAAGAGACATGAGTAAAATAATCGGAATAGACCTTGGCACCACAAACTCCTGCGTGGCGGTCATGGTGGGCGGCGAGCCCGTTGTCATCCAGAACTCCGAGGGACAGCGCACCACGCCCTCCATCGTGGCGTTCACCGACAAGGGGGAGAGGCTCGTCGGCCAGGTCGCGAAGAACCAGATCATCACCAACCCGGAGAACACCATACGCTCCATCAAGAGATTCATGGGACGGCGATTCAACGAGGTCGCCAGTGAAATCAGGATGGTGCCCTTCAAGGTGAGCGACGACGGGCACGACGGCGTGCGGGTGAGCACCGTGGCCGGCGAATTCACGCCCCAGGAGATATCGGCCCGGGTGCTGCAGAAGATGAAGCAAACGGCGGAGGATTATCTCGGCGAGAAGGTGAGCCGCGCGGTCATCACGGTTCCCGCCTATTTCAACGACGCCCAGCGCCAGGCGACCAAGGACGCGGGGCGCATCGCCGGCCTCGAGGTCGAGCGAATCATCAACGAGCCCACGGCGGCGGCCCTGGCTTACGGCCTCGACAAGGCGAAGCACAACGAAAAGATAGCGGTCTACGACCTGGGGGGCGGCACCTTCGACATATCCATCCTGGAGCTCGGTGACGGCGTGTTCGAGGTCAAGTCGACCAACGGCAACACGCACCTGGGGGGGGATGATTTCGACCAGCGCGTGATGGAATGGCTGATGCAGGAATTCAAGAAGCAGACCGGCATTGACGTATCGGGCGACAAGATGGCCCTCCAGCGTCTCAAGGAGGGGGCCGAGAAGGCCAAGATAGAGCTTTCGAGCAAGATGCAGACTGAGATCAACATCCCCTTCCTCACGGCGGACCAGTCCGGGGCCAAGCACCTGGTGATGAACCTGAGCCGTTCGAAGCTGGAGCAGCTGATCGAAGATCTCGTGGAGTCCACGAAGGGGCCCTGCCTGAGCGCCCTGGAGGACGCCGGGCTCACCCCGGGTGATATCGACGAGGTTATCCTCGTGGGCGGATCGACGAGGATGCCGGCGGTACAGGAGCTGGTGAAGCGGATCTTCGGGAAGGACCCCCACCGGGGCGTCAACCCCGACGAGGTGGTCGCCGTCGGCGCGGCGATCCAGGGCGGCGTTCTCGCCGGTGACGTCCATGACGTTCTTCTCCTGGACGTAACGCCCCTTTCCCTCGGCATCGAGACCCTGGGCGGGGTCATGACGAGGCTGATCGAGCGGAACACCACCATTCCCACGAAGAAGAGCCAGATATTCTCGACGGCGTCGGACAACCAGCCTGCGGTGTCGATCCATGTGCTCCAGGGCGAGCGGGAACTGGCGGGACAGAACCGGACCCTCGGGCGCTTCGACCTGGTGGGCATCCCTCCGGCGCCCCGCGGCATTCCCCAGGTCGAGGTGACCTTCGATATCGACGCGAACGGGATCGTGCACGTTTCCGCGAAGGACCTGGGAACCGGGAAGGAGCAGAAGATACGGATTGAATCATCCAGCGGCCTCAGCGAGGACGAGATCAAGAAGATGGTGCGGGACGCCGAGGAGCATTCCGCCGAGGACAAGCGGACCCGCGAGGTCATCGAGGCGCGCAACGAGGCGGACACCCTCATCTATTCACTGGAGAAACTGCTGCGGGAGAACGCGGACAAGGTCGATGAATCGGAGAAGGGCGGCATAGAGTCTGAGATCGCCGCTCTCAAGAAGGCGATGGAATCGGACGATGTGAACGCTATACGGGAAGCGAGGACCAGGTTGGAGCAGGCGTCGCACAAGTTCGCCGAGCGGATGTACCAGCAGGCACAGCAGTCCCCGCAGGGGGGCGCGCAGCCGGGGCCCCAGGACGCGGGAACCGCCTCGTCCGGCGGGGAGGAGAGCGCGGAAGGCGGCGAGAAGGTGTACGACGCGGATTACGAGGTCGTGGACGACGATAAGAAATAGTCGTGAAGAGTGACGTATGCCCAACGGCGGAGCGAGTCGTGCAGACCCCGCTTTCGGCCAGGAGGGCATATCTCCCCTTCTCCAGAGGGGTTATTGACATGTCGCTTCCGTATGTGTATATTTTATTAACTATGCCGGCGCCCCGGACCCGGGGGATTACGGCGACGCGCACGTAAACGGGAAGGAAAGGACCATTGGGAAAACGAGATTATTACGAGGTGCTCGGCGTATCCCGGAACGCTTCGGAACAGGAGATCAAGCAGGCGTACAGGAAACTGGCCCTGCAGTACCACCCCGACAGGAACAAGGGGAACAAGGAATCCGAGGAAAAGTTCAAGGAGGCGACCGAAGCCTACGAGGTGTTGAGGGACCCGAAAAAGAGGGCCTCCTACGACAAGTTCGGCCACGAGGGCGTTTCGGGTTTCGAGGGCTTCGGCCGCGGCGCCTACTCGGATTTTTCGGACATATTCGGGGATTTCGATTTCGGAGAGATCTTCGAGGGGTTTTTCGGCGCGGGTTTCGGCGCCAGGGGAAGGCCCCGCCGCGGCCGCCGCGGTTCGGATATCCAGTACGATCTGTCCATAAGCCTCGAGGAGGCCGCCGCCTCCAAGGAAGTGCAGATAAAGGTGCCGCGGCACGAGACCTGCGACGTCTGCAACGGCACGGGCTCGAAGGCCGGGACCAAGCCGGCGGTGTGTCCCGTCTGCTCCGGCTCAGGCCAGATCCGCCAGACCCAGGGCTTTTTCTCGATCACCCAGACCTGCTACAAGTGCAAGGGCGAGGGGAAGATCATCTCCTCGCCGTGCGGGTCGTGCCAGGGCAGCGGGCTCAAGCTTCACAAGCGGACCATCACGGTGAAAATCCCCGCGGGGGTGGAATCGGGATCCCGGCTTAAGATCACCGGCGAGGGCGAACAGGGGCCCAACGGGGGCACAAGGGGAGACCTCTATGTCGTCATCCACGTGAAGAAGCACGACATATTCGAACGCCACGGCAACGACATCATCTCCCTGATCGACGTGTCCTTCCCCATGGCCTGCCTCGGCGGCGAGATCGAGGTCCCCACGATCAACGGGAGCAAGGCGAAGATGAAGATACCCCCGGGCACTGAGAACGGCCAGGTGTTCAGGCTCAAGGGGAACGGCATCCCCTACCTCGGCTCCTATGGAAGGGGGGACCAGCTCGTGAAGATCAATATCAGGGTCCCCAAGAAACTCACGCCGCGCCAGAAGGAGCTCCTCAAGGAGTTTTCGACGCTCGACGGCGAGGATGTGGGGCACGGCGGCAGGGAATTCTACTGAGGACCGCGAGGGGCTATTCGATCCTGAACTTCTCTATCTGCATCTTGATCTCCGCGGAGAGCTCCCCGATCTCCTGGGATGTGGCGAGTATTTCATCGGCGTAATTCACCAGCTCCTGGGAATCCGCGTTCACCCTCTCTATCGTGGATGAGATCTCCTTGTTCGTGGTCATCTGCTCCTTCGTCGACATCGAAATATCGCTGGATATCTGCTTGATGACGTCCGTTTTCCCCCTGGCTTCCGAGGCGGTGTCCGCCAGGAGCTTCAGGGTGCCGGAGAACCCCGAGATGATGGACCGCACCGATTCGATCGATTCAATGATACTGTGAAAGGCCTTGGCCGTCCTGGTGACGATGCCCGTTCCCGAGTCGACCTGGGCGCTGCCCTCCTTGACAAGCTGGGTGATGTTCTTCGCGCTCATGGCCGTTTCCTCGGCGAGCTTGGATATCTCGTCGGCCACGACGGCGAAGCCCTTTCCCTGGTCACCGGCCCGCGCCGCCTCGATGGCGGCGTTGAGGGAGAGGAGGTTCACCTGCTCGGAAATGTCCGAGATGATCTTGATGATCTCGGCGATCTTGGAGGTGCTTTCCTTTATCTTCAGCATTTCATCCACCGTCACGTTGAGGTCCTTCTCGCCCAGGAGGGCGCTCTCCGACGTGGCGGTGATGAGCTCGGCGACGTGAATGGCCTCGCGGTAGGAATTTTCGGCCTCCGACGCCATGCGCGCCATGCGGCCCGCGTTCTGGTCAACGTTCTGGTACTGGTTCTCCGATCGCGAGGCGATCTGCTCCATGGACGCGAGGGTCTCCTCCAGGGCGGCCGACGTTTCCTCCATCGCCGAGGCCTGGTCCTGCGACATCTTCGACATCCGGTTGCTGATGCGCGCCATTTTCTCAGAGGAGTCCGTGAGCTTCCTGATATGGCCGGCCATCGCGGCGATGATGTTTCTCTGTGCCGTGAGTATGCCCGCCATGGTCCGTGTCATCACGCTGATCTCGTCCAACCCGCCGGTGTCGGAAGCGTCCACGGTGAGGTCCCCCTCGCCGATGCGGGAGGCGATGAGCCGGGCCTTCCCGATGGGGGCGACCAGCATGGAGGAGATCACCCGGTAGAGCACGATGAAAATAACCGGTATTTCGAGGATGATGATGAGGAGGGACCAGAGGAGTATGCCGTTCATGGGACGGTCGACAAAGTCGCGGTAGTAGCCCCCCGCCGCGATGGTCCACCCGAGCGGCTCGTAGCGGGTGAAGGCGACGATCTTTCGTTCCCCCTCCCATTCGTATTCAATAACGCCGCTTTCCCTCGCGAGCATCTCCTGCATGAAGGCCCGGTCCGAGATGTTCTGCCCTTCCTGGTCGGGGTGGATGAGAAGCTCCCCCGCGTCGTTGACCACGTAGGCGTAGCCCCTGGCCCCGAAGGTGAGGCTCCTGATGACGCGCCTCAGGTCACGGAAGCGCGTGTCCGGCTCTCCCCGCCGGGGCAGGTACGTCTCGTCGGAGTAACGCTGCGCCACCAGGTCATGGACGCTCCGGACGGAGGTCTGGAGGTCCGAGGTGACCATGTTTTTAAGATTGGACCTGACGAGCAGGTAGTTGAAGGCGAAAAAAATCGACGTGCCGAGGCCCGTGGTGATGAAAAACGCGAGTATGAGCTTGAAGGTTATGCGGTGGCGGATCTTTCGGATGTAGGATAATGGGTCCATGGCGTTACTCGGAATCTCGGTATCCCGGCGCGTCCCCATGGGGGGATAGTGCCGGCGGGCAGGAGCCCGTCAGTATTGTTTTTCATCTCGGGCGCCGTGTAAAGAAGAATTTCTTGTTCCCCGCCGGGAAGGGGGGATTTTTTACTCTTGACGTGGCGGGGGTATGTGACCAACGTGTCAGTCATACATGATCAGGGAGTGGGAGATGCTACCAATAGTCGATTACGGAGGGATCGCCATCGTGATCCCGAAAGTGGCCGCCGTGGGAAATATTATCGAGGACAGCGGAAGGTTCGGGTTCGAGGTGTATCTTTCCGGGATGAATGAGCCCCTCGTCATCGGGTTCGACAGCGAGAAGGAGGCCTCGGATTCACGGAACGAGCTCATAGGAATAATCGCCCAGTTCCATTACGTGAGAGAGATGGGGCCGGATTACGATATGGACGATATGACCGATGAGGACGCGCCCGAAGGGGATGCCGAGAGGAAGAGCGAAAAGCATTGAGGGGCCCTTCACGGCCGGCGCATCCAGGACACCCGGGGACCAGAGGAATGATACGGAACGACTTTGAGCTGCTGTGCAGGGGGACGGAGGAGATCCTTCCCCTCGATGATTTCAAGAAAAAACTGGAGCGCTCGGAAAGTGAGGACCGCCCCCTCGTTATCAAGGCGGGTTTCGATCCCACGGCGCCGGACATACACCTGGGGCATACCGTGCTCCTCCGAAAGATGAAGCACTTCCAGGATATGGGTCATACCGTGGTGTTCCTGATCGGGGATTTCACGGGAATGATCGGCGACCCCTCGGGCCGATCGGCGACCCGGAAACCCCTCACCAGGGAGCAGGTCCTGGAAAACGCCGAGACCTACAAGCGCCAGGTCTTCAAGGTTCTTGACAGGGAAAAGACGAAAATCGTCTTCAATTCAGACTGGTGCGCCCCCATGGGGTTCTCCGATGTCCTGGATCTCACGGCGAAGTATAACGTGGCGCGCATGCTCGAGCGGGACGATTTCGACAAGCGGTATAAAAGCGGCGTGCCGATTACCATACTTGAATTCATGTATCCCCTCGTGCAGGGTTACGATTCCGTTGTCCTGGAGGCGGACGTCGAGCTGGGGGGTACCGACCAGAAATTCAAC
>CAZKPR010000211.1:0-6135 GCA_964554685.1 uncultured Leptospirales bacterium
GACGATCACGCTTGTGATTGTTACTATTATCGTGAACTTTAATTTCATTTCAAACCCCCCGGAGTATACAGGGTAGGATAATGAATTGAACTTAATTGTCAAGATGAATTATACCATGTCACGGCTCATGAGTCATTATGATAGAAAATGGTTCACGCGGGATGAATGATGCAATAATTGGGATACCACGTTATATCAATAGTACGCCAGGGGATCGTTGTCGTTACGATTCTTCCTGATCGTGTATCAATGAGAAAGAGTTGCTGATCAATGATTCGTAATCAGGACGGATGAAAAAAATGCCCGGACCTGGTTTGTCTGGGTCTATCCCCCTCAGATAAAGATAGTAAATTCCTCCGAAATGGCGGTCATAGGAATAGTCTGGCAAAATTGTTTTCAACCAGGTTATGAGCCCGAGGGCATAGATGGAAATCTGTAGATCATATCCCATTCTGCTCATATTGGCGATAATATTTGCATGGCGGTATCCTTCCTCGATATAATTTGACTTCCAGTCAACGATGTAATAACGGTCACGGTGTTGAAAAATCATGTCAATAATGCCATGCATGAATTCGTCTCCAACTCGCTTTTCTCCCGTTTGAGGGCGATAATTTCCTCCATGTAGAGCATAGAACTCGATTTCGTGAGATTTCTTTTCAACGTCACAGAGGCGGCAATTGATACCCGGTAAACTAACGCGCAGTGCGTTCCAGATGAGCCGGGCAGTTTCCCTTCGCAAGGGATCCCGGGATGCGGCATCCCCGGGGAAGTAATCATGAATTGCCGTATCGATAATTCGTGCTGAATCAGAATTATCTGAAAGGAGATCCTCAAAGCAAGACGATCTCTCGATAGAGCTGAACGCTATTTGCTCGAAAATTTGATGGAGCATGAGGCCTGTTTCCTTTCCGTGCGGAAGGACATCGTGACTCGCCAGGGCAGAGGGGGATGAAAAGAGGGAAAACTCGACATCATCACCTTCCTTTATTCGCGATTGGTCACCAAACTGGATGGGTGAGGGATCATGGGCCGTGATAGATGCATGCCGGGATTTTAAGAGGGTGAAAGAAAGGATATTGGTTTTATGGTTTAAGAAATGCAAGCCGGGATCGGGTAAAAGGGGATCCGGGACTGCGGAGGGAATTGTGGATTCTTCTTCAGAGGTATTTGAACCGGGAACAGGAGAAAAAGCTTTTTCTATTGTTGTAACCCATCTGACGTGAACGTCGGATTTTAGCCTTTGAAACACACGGGGAACGAGACCTCCAAGGATTCCGCTGGTGCTTTGTGCCCGTGGCGTGGGAATGAAGAGTGGAACGTAGAGGCGGTCGCGGGCTCTGGTGAAGGCTACGTAAAAAAGGCGCTCTAATTCATTTTGGAATTCCATGTCATAGAGGTCTTTCTGTTCGGGGTTTCGCACCAGGTCGAATATTCTTTTCTTGTTCAGATGGTAGGTCCAGAAATCTGACACATCTCGTTGGGTGAAACCACCGGAAATAAATACGATCCGGAATTGAAGGCCCTTGCTTGCATGGATGGTCAGTATCTGAACCCCGGGGTTTTCAATATCAATTTTTTGAATGTTGTAGTTTTCCTGTGGTGAGGAAGGTTGTCGGCGCAAGTGATCGAGATATTCAGATATTTCTTGAATTGATCCAGCGCTTGTGTAGGCGTAAGTCTCTATATCCTGAACAATTGTTCGAAGATTCATTAAAACTCGCTCACGATCCTCCATGTCGCGTTGAAAGAGTATGCCTGTTCCTTCAATAATCAACTGAAACAATTGTGCCCATTTTCTTTCGGCTGAAAGTTCAATAAATCTTCGATAGATTATGGAGACCGGATGGAGCGAGGGAAGAGTATTATAATATTCGATCATGTTGACAGGGATGAGGAAAAATCGCGTAAGAAGAGCACGTTTCCGCGCGGCAATGTCAGTTGGCGTTGAGATTGATTGGAGAAGATAACTCAGCTCAAGAGCTTCCCTGGTTTGATAGAGGCCCTCTTTCTTATAATATGAATATCTTATTCCTGCCTTTTTAAGTTGATTCTCGACGATCTTCGCCTCACTCCATTTCGACACGAGGATGGCGATATCATTCGGTTCTACCGTATTGGCCTGTCTGATTAATGTATCAATTTCCCTGGCAATGAATGCAGCCGTTATAAGCTTTGCGTCTGTACCGCTGCATTCCCCGCAGTCAATGACACAGAGAGGATCAATACCAAGATGATACGCGGGATCCTGGCCGATGGGGTAGTTGTTTGGAATATAGTGAATCGAATTGTCAGAAAACCAGGCTCCCTCCTGGAACATGGCATTGTAGAGGCGGATTAATTCCCTCGATGAACGCCAGTTATCCGTGAGGCCGTAATAGTTGGCATTGCAGGAGGTGATCATCTCATCCCTTGCCATGTAATAGGCAGTGACATCGGCGCCCCGAAAAGCGTATATGGATTGTTTTGGATCACCGATGATGAAAAGCCGATTGGCGGAGGCATCGAGAAAAAGAGTTTTAAAGATTTTCCATTGAAGCATATCCGTATCCTGGAATTCGTCGACCAGAGCGTAGCGATATCTTTTTTGAAGGGTCTGTTTTAAATATCCTGAATCATCCTCAAGGGCTTTGTAAAGATTTACAATCATGTCATTGTAGCTGATTAATCCTTCACTTTTTTTTAAGTGGGAAACTCGCCTGGTCAGTTCACTGATTGTGGCGGAGGCAAGCATTTGCCTGAGGGTCTGTATATCGATTGATCTGAGTTGTTCAAGAAGCTCAATAATACGCGGGAGTTGTGGAAGTTTTTCATGATAATCAGGCCCATCCTTTTTCCATCCGGTGTCCAGTTCCCCAAATCCTGCCTCATGGGTGGATATGAATTCATCTATTTCGGGAAGGGTAACAGGCCTGCATTGATGAATTGAAAGAAGCAGTACAACTGCTGATAGCATTCTTAATCGTTTGGGTATTGAGCCTTTTTTAATGTTGAGCGATGCATATCGCGTGCAGATGTCGCTTTCAACTGGATTGGCATCTAGTGGTCCCACAAGAGGGGAAAGTGTATCGAGAATCGAGTAAAGTTTTTCCTTTATTCTCCTGCAGTGTTCTTGGATATCCTCATGGCCGGGAGGATATAGAATATCATTCCCAAGAGGTTGATATTTAAGCGCCAATTCAATTACTCGTGCTTCCCAGGGGCTGCTTCCCCCGTATAAGATTCCAGGATAATTGGATATCATGAGAAGCTCCTCGAGATAGTCACCGCAGATTGATGGCCAGACGTCACGCAGTATCGCAGGGAGCGTTTTTTGGAATATTGTTTTATCGTCGATAAGCTTGCATTCAAATGCCTCCCCGTTTTCAAAGGCATACTCACGGAGGAGCTTGTTGCAAAAACCATGTATGGTATAAATCGATGCGGTGTCGAATTCGTCGAGGGCTGTGCGGAGAACAGCGATGGGGGCGATGTTAATTCGAGCGCTGATGTTTTTCCGAATTCGTTCTTTGAGCTCTCCTGCGGCCTTTTCCGTAAAAGTGACAACGAGTATTTCGTCAATAGTCTTCACTTTTTGTTTTTCAAGAAGTGAAACGAAAAGATGTTCAATGGTATGCGTCTTTCCCGTGCCGGCGGAAGCTTCGATTACTCCATGCCAGTCTAAATCTATCTGATCGATATGGCTGATCGCGCGAAAAGAAGACATGTCTTTTTTCTGCCTCATGGGGTAGATCCGCGTGAAAATGGTTTCAGGAGTATTGCAAGGCGATCTCTTGCCTTATGTTAGGCATCTGGGGGAACCTGGAGTTCGAGAAGATCGAGTATTTTCATCGGCCTGAATGCAGGGACGGTTTTCTCGGAATCTTCGATGATTAAGCCGGAAAGTGTTTCACGGTAGTGTTTCTGTTCTTTTTCCGTCGGGCATGGGGTCATCTGCGGTGGTTGAATAATTCGTTTATTCGTGATGACCGAGAGGGGAAGGAGATCAAAATCATCCGGGGCAAGAAAATCGGCCAGAAGCCTTGTTAAATAGTCTTTGCAGGTACTCGAGTCGAGATCCTCATAGAGGAAGGAATCAATGCCGGCTTTACTGGAAACATGTACAATGTAGGGACCGGTGCCGATAGCGTGTGACAATTCGGGGCTGAGTCCCGATGCCGCTGCGATAAAGAAGAGAAACGACGGTAGTACATTGGCAGGCGAGGCGCCTTTGCTGTTTGTAATAACCAGCGATTCCGCGAGGCCGGAATCCTTGTTAAGCCAGAGATGGGCAAGAGAGCCGTGGATTTCAACTCGTGTGCCATGTGGGCCTGTGTCAACTTCTATCACCGGAGGAGGAAGGGACAATCCCGCACCACGAGGAAGGAATGAAGATCCAAGAGAAATATCATTGATAACGGTCAGTTCACGTCGTTTGGCCAGAAACGACGAGAGACTTTTTCCAGAATTAATTCGCTCAATGACGGCATTTTGAATATAGCCCAGGTCAATATCCGCGAAGGCACCGGCGGGGGTCATGCTCATGAAGCGAAGATGTTGATAATACGATTCAAGAAACGAAGGTATTTCAATATTGCCATGTCGTCGTATATAATGGTGAAGTATATCTGTTATGATCTTATTACATGACCGGGGTGAGGAGTAAAATGGTTCATTCTCAATCAATGAATCATCATCGTCATTTTCTTCGAAGAGGGACAGGTTCCATCGCAGTGTTGATTCTGCAGGGTTCAAGAGAAAATAATGGAGATCACGGAGCGAGACGGTAATGCTGTCATTGGAAAAAGAGCTGTTTTCAGTAGGAATTTGAAAATTTGGAACAAGGGTGGAAATCCTATTTTCAATAATTGCCCTGAAAGAATTTGATGACAGGTCATGAGCGAGGGCTTTATCGAGGGCCATAAGTCGATCTGTCTCGCTATAAACAACGGGTTGGTATCGTCCATTTATCGAGGATGCGATAATATCCGTGCCTGATTCAATGGCGGTCCATGCTCGCAGATAATCTTCGCTTCCGCCGGATGGCGGAACCTGCGGGATGAAGAATGGTCGTGAAAGGACGTGATTGTTAAGATAGTTAAGCAACTGTGAAACCGTGGAGTTGGGGTGAAAAATCTGGTCTTTCCGAAGGTCTCTTGAGACATAGGTGATGTAGAGTTTTTTTCGTGTTGAAAGCAGTGTTTCAAGAAATAGATAACGATTTAAATCGGGTCGGGTAGCATCGCCAAGTTTTCGTTTAATCGTCATCAAGTTGAGCGTTGAGCCATCTGCGTTGCCCGGGAAGATTCCTTCCTGCATGCCCAGTATATAGATTATTGCAAAGGGAATCTGGCGGTTTGGAATCATTGCCGATATGTTAACCCCCCCGGTAAGATACGTTCCACGAGAACTGGGGATTGATGATAGATTTTCTTCAATGTACGCTTTCAGAAATGCGAGGGATAGACCCTCATCATTCTCCTGTGAGATTTCATCCAAAAGCGTAATTCTTTCCAGGGATTCCATTAAAGATGATCGTGCAATGGCTTCCCCATGAAGTGAAGGGGGTGTGGATAGGAATTCATCGCACAGATCAGACAGGAGGCTGAACCATTCTGCTCCGGAAGCACGATGCTGTTTCAAGGGTGCTGTTTTTGCATGGAGCAACTCAACAGTGACGATGAACGTCTCAAGAATATCGTGGTCCCCGGTATGAAAATCCGCGTGGGGGACAATACCGAGAAAATCAGAGAACGCGAAATCATCCTGCTCAGGGACAGAAGGCGACATTATCCTTCCCATTCGGAGCCTGCGGAGGCCCTGAAGCCATGTATAGAGATTATTTTCTTGATGGATCGATTCGGAATTCATGAACTCACGGTATATATGGAGATGATCAGCCCATGAAAGCCAGGCGTCCACGTCGTGGGAGGTAAGGGACTGAGCGTGAAGAAAGCATTGATTATAAAATAATTCGAATAGTTCCTTTCGGCTGAATTCACCCGAGGCGATGGAAAGAATTGACCGCAGACCCGATCCAAAGACGCTGTCCGTAACAGCAGTAGTGTCGATCATTGAAAAAGTTACCCTGCGGGGTTCTCGTGAAAAGACTGATTCGATTACCGGTCCATAAGTTGACATATCGGGCACCATGAC
>CAZKPR010000212.1:0-6117 GCA_964554685.1 uncultured Leptospirales bacterium
TAGGTAGTACATTATTTTATAAAAAATAGTAATGTCCAGGTTTAGTTTTGAGGCAGCGAGATAATTAACTCAATGTCATTATGTATAAATTTTGAAGTGTCAATTGATGACCGTCCCTCTGCAATACGTAGAGATGAAAAAAGAACGATGGTAAAGATACGAATCTTCATGCAGATTCAATTTAATGGGCTTCAGGGTGCAGGATTTTAGAAAGTCCTCCAGCGCGCGGATCGCCTCGCTCCGACAGTCCATTTCGGTGAGCACGATGGCCCTGCTGTAATACTGCTGAAAATAGCCGGGGTTCATCTTAACGGGGTGTTGTATTTGTTCCAGTGACAAGTGTGTGAATTCCTGGATAATATTAGAAAAGCATACGGGGTAGAAATAATGATTAAGAAATCTACTATCATGGCTATGTTATCAATCATGCTTCTGGCTGGCTGCGAACAGAATCCAGCTCAACAAAGTGAAAACGGCAATAAATCATTGCCTGCAGATTTTTCCATATCGGATTATAGGAATTGGGACGGTCAAAGACAGGCGGACTTTATGAATTCGTTAAAAACGGAATCAAGGATCGAGTTGTTGTCATTGTTCCTGCCGAATAGCACGTTCAATGTTCCCCCGAACGATTTTATAAAATTCCTGCCCGGAGGTGAGATCCTGGTTTATTCATTCACCGATGACGGCACTGGGGCAAGGGCGAAGGCAAAATGGGTGAAGCAGGGGAAGTCAATTATTGTCAGACGCACCGATGAAAATTCTCCATTCCCTAAAAAGGATGAAACCTGGGCCAAAGTAAAAGCTGAATTTAACAATGATCTCACATTTATCTTGATGTACCCCGGCGGGGGAGATGATTTTACAATAATTATCTATGAAAAATTCGGCACTGATTATTTTTAATACCTGCACCTGGCATTGACATTCACAACTGCGCCAGCCATCGATGGTTCCGATGTTCTCAATGAGCAGGTAATCATCAAAACGTTAACCGTTACTCAGATGCAGTATGGCGTGTTTCCCGTTCTGCTCCAGGCCTGGGCGGAAATTCCTGGATAATCAAGTTTAAGTTGCAGGAAGACCGCTGTTTCTCCCATCCACGCAACCGGCGTCCCGATGCGGGTCCCTGCGCCGGCGGTCATAAATACTTGACTCCGGGGAATCCGGCGCTATACTTGAAGGATACGAAAACCTGTTCGCCGCCAGTGGAGGTGGTGTCATGGCCCACGAAGCAGTGGAGATTCTTTCCCGCTACATCCGGATCAACACGACCAACCCGCCGGGAAACGAGGCCCCGGCAGCGGCGTTCCTGCGCGGCATTCTCAATGCCGAGGGGATCGCCTGCAGCACGTACGAGGCCGCTCCCGGCCGCGTATCACTGAGCGCCCGCATTGAAGGCGCGGGGGTGAAGGAGCCCCTGGTGCTCCTCAACCACATGGACGTGGTCCCCGCCAATCCCGATGATTTCAGCTTTGACCCCTTCTGCGGCGAGGTACGCGACGGCTACATATGCGGCCGCGGTGCCCTGGACATGAAGGGCCTCGGCGTCATGCAGCTCATGGCGTGTATCGCCATGAAACGAACCGGCGCCCGGCTCAACCGCGACCTCGTCTTCCTTGCCGTTGCCGACGAGGAGGAGGGAGGGGCCCTGGGGGTGCGTTACCTCCTGGAAAACCACCCGGAAGACTTCAGGGCCGGCCTGGTCCTCAACGAGGGGGCGTACGGCATAACGGGCATGCTGCCGGGCACCACGGCCATGATGATATCGCCAGCCGAAAAAGGGCCATGCTGGCTCAGGCTCACGAGGCGGGGAGAACCGGGTCACGGATCGTCGCCGCACGGACAGAATACCCTGGTGAAGCTGGTCCAGGCGCTTAACCGGCTTATCGCGGCGGAACTGCCGGTCACCATCACGGACACCGTCGAGGAGTACTTCCGCGAGCTGGCATCCCACTGGTCATTCCTGGAGCCCTACCGAAAGGACGGCATGCGGGAAACCCTGGCGCGGATTCTCTCGCAGAGCGGGCTCCTGGCGGTGCCCCAGCTGAACGCCATGGTGCGCAACACCATCAGCCTCAACATGATGAACTCCGGTGTCAAGCTCAACGTGATCCCCGACCGGGCCGAGGCCCTGCTGGACATACGCCTACTGCCAGGGCAGAAGGTGGACGAGTTCATCGACTTCGTCCGGCAGGCGCTTGCCGACGACGATATTGTTATTGAAACAATTCTTGCATCGCAGGGCAGCGTATCCGACACCAGGGGCGGCGAGTACCTGCTCCTTCGCGAGGCGGTGGCATCGAACTTCCCGGGGGCGATCATCCCTCCGTCCCTCCTTCCGGGTATCTCGGATTCGCGCTTCTTCAGGGAGCGCGGGGTTCCTGCCTACGGATTTTGCCCCCTGGAGATCCCCATGGACCATCTGAAAATGATCCACGGCATTGACGAAAAAATATCCGCCGAGGGCCTTGCCAGGGGGTGCGATATATACGCCGACGTGGTAATGAGACTCTGCTCATGAGCACGATGCCCTGCTGGCAAACATGATACAGGTAGGGAGGATCCATTAATGAAAAATTTTAAGTACTTCGTCCGGCGCTTTTTGGGTTGAAAGTATTCTTTTCTCCTCCCATGGTGATTCATATACAACACATTGTGTTGCCCGGGCCGCTTCCGGCCAGGGAGGAAATTTTTGGATAGTAATGATGATCTTGTCCCCGCCGCGTCAGCTCACGGGCGGCCCTGCGCCGGCGGCACGAAGACCTTGCGGGGGCCCGTGCTCTCCAGCCTGATCGCGTCCATGGAGCACTGGGCGGCGCAGACGCCGCAGCCGATGCACCGCTCCGCGTCGATTTCCGCGACGTCGTCCGCCAGGTCGATCGCCTCCATGGGGCACCGTTCCGCGCAGATTCCGCAGGCCGTGCACGCGTCTGGGTCCACGACGGCCAGGTACGACGCGTAGTTGTGGAGCGGTGCCGCGCCCTTGTAGTACATCTGGAAGGTGCCGCAGCAGCACTTGCAGCAGTTGCAGATCGCCTCCTCCTCGCGGTCAGGGTCCAGGTTCACGTGGAAGGCCTTGTGCACGAGCCCCTCCGATTCGGCTTCGCGGAGAATGCGGAGGGCTTCCTCTTTCGTGACGGCGCGCGCGAAGCGGTGCTCCATGGCGAACTGCGCGATCTTCCCGAACATCAGGCAGTTTTCCCTGTTTGAGGTGACCATGCAGGGTTCGCCCAGGAGATCCTTCTCGTGGCGGCAGTAGCAGGTGGTCACGGCGATCGTGTCGAACTTCTCGACGATCCGGTTTACCTCGTCTGCCGGCAGGACCGCGTCCTTTGCCGGGTCGATCTCGGTACGGAGCGGGACCACGCGGGCCACGGGGGGAAAGGCGCGGAACGCCGGCACGATGGCGTCGTAGTTCGCGCTCACCATGCCGGCGAGCTCGTCGAAGAGCCGGTCGAAGAGGCGCGCGAGCTTTTTCTCCTTTTCTCCCGTCCCGCCCCGCATCATGGTGAATTCGAATATGCCCGGGAAGGGGCCCATGAGGCGGTAGACCGAGGTCCCGGTGCCCCTGCTCCTGGTGCCGGTGACCACGCCGTTGTCCATGAGGCCCGCGAGCATGAGGTCGAGGGCGGGCTCTTCCCAGCCGGTCTTCGCCTTGAGCTGTCCCATGTTCATGGGCCCGTCGAAGTGGGGCAGGAACGCCGCCTGCTCCGGGGTCATGATGGTCCGTAAAAGCTCAATGATCGTATCCGTGACGGGGAGCGGCATCATGCCCGCCCGCACCACCGCGTTCGCCGCGTCGCGCCAGAGTTGCTCGGACATGGGGGGCCTCCTGTGGGTCAGTTTCTCTGCCCAGTCGAACTGATCCGGTAATAAATGTAAATGATTATTTTAGCGCATTGCCCGGCAGTTTCTGCTCGCCATGCCCGTTGCGGTGTGCCAGACATGCTATCGGCAGGAACCGATCGCGTTCCATTGCCATGCTTTCAACCACGCGGATACGGGGAGTCAGGTCAATATCATGAAGCCACCAGAGGGAATTGCGCCGTATCTCGTTCAACTGCTCGTCCTGGGCGTGGGCATCGCCCTCGTCGCCACCAGCGGTCGCTGGGGCGACCCCGTCCTCGTGATCGCCTCGGGGGTGTTCTTCATCAACATCTTCTGGGTGACGATGGTCCTGGGAAACGACATCAGGGCATGGTCCTTCCTGCGCAATTCGGCCGTCGGGAATATTTTCATGGTCGCCGTGATACTGGGCAACCTGATCTACATCGCCGTCAGGGCCTTTATCAGGCTGTTGTGATGACTTGCTTCGCGTAACAGAGGGCGTGCTTTTCATTTCCCTGCGGGACCGCGTTCACCATCTCCCCGTAACCCATGGTTTTTGCTTGTCAGGGATAACCGGGTGTGGCACTGTTACCATGAGACCCGCGGTGTCCCCTCCCGGAGCCCGGGTGTGGCTCAGATTATAGTGTAAGTGATGACGGACAATGCCAGGACAGACATTATCGCCGAATGAACTGAACAATCTCATCACCATATCCCGGGAAGACCTTTCCGCCGAGCTTCAAAGCATTACCGCCAATGGCGTGCCGGTGTGGCGGAAAAACATCGCGGGCATCATGGTCCCGGTCCCCGTTGACAAGCTTGCTCTCTATGCGGGGGAGAAGACCGACGCGGTGACCCTCTACATTGACGGGAACTGGAAGGATCGGGTCAGGGACAACAGTCCTGTCATGATAGAAACGCCCCTCCAGGTGCCGGCGCTGATCAAGCGGATCGAACAATTCGGCAATGTCATGGAACAGAACCACCGTTTCCAGAGCATGTCAATCGTGGAGCGCGAGGAGATCCTTGACCATGGCCTGGAAAAAATCCACGAATTCAAGGGGAACAGGCAGAGGCTCGACCTCGGCATAGTCATACGCATGGTCGAGGTCATCGCCTATACCTTTTACGCCAACCACGCGAGCCTTGAGGACGTGAAGGATTCCCGGAACCTCAAAAACAACATCCAGGGCATCCTGGCGAAATCGCGCTGGATAATCAGCATTCTGATAGAGCTCCTGCGCCTGGGCATCTACAACTATACTGATTTCGCGATGATCGACAGGATCGAGACCCGGTCCCACACCTTTGACCATATCGTCAGGGTGCTGCTGAAGTTCATATCCTTCAGCATCTTTTTCAACGATTACATTGACAAGGGGCTCATCACCAAGAACATACGGGCGTCCTTCAGGGAGAGATATGCGATCTACTACAGGAGGAGGCTCCCGGTTGACAATCTTTCAATTGAAACCATATTCAAGAACGGTATACGCAGGATAGACGAAGCCGTCGAGCTCCCCGATTACGCTATGGGCGCCCTGCTCTTTGACATGGGCAAGCTCTCCCACCTGGACTACCATGATTCCACCGATTCGCATTATGATGAAAAAGTCGTGAAATCACACGTGCTCCACGGCTACAACATGATCATTAACTCGAAGGCCTTTCCCTTCGCGGTGTCGGCCATGGCGGCATTCCACCATGATTATTCTGGGAATACGACAGGATATAACTTCACCAACCAAATCATCTCCAGGATCAACGGTATCAGCAGGGACGAGTCAAAAACCCGGTACTATATCGCCTACAGCGACCGGGACTTCATCGACGGTCTTGCCCTCGCCTATTTCCCGGTAAAGGTGCTGGAGATTGTCGACGTGTTTGACGCCCTGAAGAACAAGAAGAACAAGAGCCCCTTTGAAACCCTCAGTGTCATGAAAAAGGAATTCATCGCCGCGAACTTGAAAATCGACCCGGTCCTCTTTTCAATTTTTCTTCATTTCAATCTCAAGTGCGGCCTGATCGAGATGAGGGAATTCCAGGAAATCGAGAGGATGGTGGAATAAGGCGGTACCCGGTCCCGCCGCCCTCCCGGGCAACGGCCGCTCCTCACCTCATGCTCAGCATCTGCGCGACGAGGGCGGCTCCTCCCTCGGCCACCGCATCGGTAGGAGTCTGCTTGTATTCTTGCCTGCGCAGCACGAAATAATGGAAGTTGAGGCGGAGCACCGCCCCGAGGATGGCGTTGCTCGCGGATTCGACATTGAGGTCCAGGGGAATGGT
>CAZKPR010000213.1:0-6067 GCA_964554685.1 uncultured Leptospirales bacterium
TACCGAAATGGGCGTAGCAATGCTATCGAGCGTTCTCAACAGTGATCGGGCCATCCAGGTGAACATAGCTATTATGCGGGCCTTTACGAACATACGCCGCATGATGTCAACCCACGAAGATCTGCGCAGGAAGATCGAGGCCCTTGAGGAAAAATATGACGGGCAATTCAGTATCGTATTCAAAGCCATCAGGGAACTCCTGAAGACAGAGCCCCGGCCCGTGAAAAAAATCGGGTTTGATCCTTCCTGAAAAAAAACCCCGGCGCTGCGCGCCACCCCCCTTGGTAAGGGGGGTTCGCCGGCCAGGACGGCCGGCGTTGCGAGGATGCCGCAGGAGGCGGCTTCCGCAAGCACAAGGAAGCCAACTTATGAAACTATCTTTCGATTAATCCCCCAAAGAAATTTATATCTTAGCAACCCCGCATCTCAAACGTCCGCTGAAAGCGGACAACCATTAGGCGCTTCTGTTTGAGCCGAGTCCTGCGAAGCAGGCGAGGCGAGTTAAGCGCCCCAGCCCGTCGCGGCGAGCGACCACGCGGGGGGTCGATAGGGGGGTGCGCGTGCACGCACCCCCCTATCATTTGCTCGACCCGCTCCGGGTCACCCACCCCACGGCGGGCAGCCGTCAAACCGCCAGGCGGAGGGGGCACCCAACCTCAATCCTCCTTCCCGTCATACTCCTCCCCCCGGAGCCCCGCCAGGAAGGGCTTCACGCACGCGTGGACGAATATCGCGATCACGATGATGATCTGGAGGGCGTCCGTAATGTTGAACGTGATGTCCCACGGCCTCACCTCAACGAGGATCTGCGGCCTGGTACAGATGTTGATGTCGTGGTTCTCGAAGGGCCTGTTGTATCCGATGGTCATGACGCTCCCTCCTTCCCTGGCGACGGGCCCCGTGGGGCGACACCCGTGACGTCATCAATATATCAAACCGGGTATGACAGGTAGTGTCGCACACGTATGTGTAGTGCATGGCGAGCATCCCCCCGGCGCTACGCGCCACCCCCCTTCATAAGGGGGGTTCGCCGGGCAGGAGGCCCGGCGGTGCGAGGATGGCCCAGGATGGGCCCTCCGCAAGCACCAGGCATAATGTTTATGATGCAATCTTTGTTGATGAACAGATGAAAAGTTGGAACCGCATTAAATATTCTCCTAGCAACCCGCCCCTCAAACGTCCGCTGAAAGCGGACAACCATTAGGCGCTTCTGTTTGAGCCGAGTCCTGCGAAGCAGGCGAGGCGAGTTAAGCGCCCCAGCCCGTCGCGGCGAGCGACCACGCGGGGGGTCGATAGGGGGGTGCGCGTGCACGCACCCCCCTATCATTTGCTCGACCAGCCCCTGGTCACCCCCTCGCCCCGGGCGGGGCACCCACCCTTCGACTCCGCTCAGGGCGCGGGTGGGACACCCCCCTTATTATAGGGGGCCGGGGGGGGATCCCCGTCGACAGACCGCACCTTCAACTTCTTCAGGTGCAGCATGGTCCAGGCCCACGCCAGGGGGAGCGCCACGATGTTGCCCGCGGCAAGGCTGATGAACACGCCGGGCATCTCCATGCCGAGGACGTGCACCAGGAGGTACGCCGCCGGCACGGCCAGGAGGAGCATTCGGATAAGCGTGATGAGGAGGGCGGGCACCGGTCTTCCCGTGGCCTGGAAGGTCGAGGAGGAGATCATGGCCGTGGACACGCCTATGAAAGTGAAGGAGAGGGCGCGCACCTGGGACACGCTCCCCCGTATCACCTCCTCGACCGTGGAGAACCCGGAGAATATCCATTCCGCCGTGACGTTGTACACGATGGCCAGGGCGAACACCATGGCCATGCCGAGGAGTACGGTCCGCGAGTAGATATGGCGCACGCGCGCCAGGTTGCCGCGGCCGTAGTTCTGCCCCACCATGCTGATGGCGGCGCCGGATATCGCGAAGGCGGGTATGAACAGTATCTGGTCGGTCCTGCCGCAGAGGACCCAGGAGTTCATGGCGTCCTGCCCGATGGAGGAGACGATGTTGTTCAGGAACATGAAGGTCACGGACAGGGCGCCCATCTGGAGGGACTGGATGGAACCCACGCGGAGTATCTCCCCCACCAGCTTCATGCGGGCCTTCATGAGGTTCCAGTGTATGGGGATCGAGGATTTCTCCTTCACGAATATGCCGATGACGTACACCGCCGCCGCGGCGATTCCCAGGGTCGTGGCGAGCCCCGCCCCGGCGACGCCCATGTCGAAATAGAAGATCAGCAGCGGGTCCAGGGCGATGTTCACCACGGCCGAGAGGACCGACGCCGTGGCGATGTACCGGGTGAGGCCTTCGCCCTGGAGCACGCCGAGGAGCACGTGCCCCAGGAGCAGGAGCCCCAGGGCCGGCAGGAGGAAGTGGAAGAACCTGAGGCCGTGCCCGATGGCCTCCTCCGTGAGCTCGGAACCCGCAAGGAAGCGAAGTATGTCGTTGCCGAAGACGTAGCCCAGGGTGAGGGCCGTGACCGCGAGGACCGTGGCGATGAGAAGGCCCGAATCCGCGGCGCGCTCCATGGCCGCCTGGTTCTTTTCCCCTATGGCGCGGGCCACGAGGCTGCTCACGCCGATGTTGATCCCCATGCCCAGGGCGAGGAAGAGAAAATACACGGGGAAGACGAGCCCCGTGCCGCTGATGAGCGCCGTGGAGCCCCGGTCGATGAGGGTGATGAAATAGGTATCGATGACGAGGTAGAACAGGCCGACGAGGTTGCTGATGAAGAAGGGGATGGAAAGCTTCAGCGCCAGGGGCAGGATGGGCCCCTCGAACATGCCCTGAATCTCGTTTTTCCGCGGCGCCGGCGCTTCCATACAATCCCTCAACGTGAAGTGGAATACATAAGGTATATCTTCATTGGCGAGGTCAAGTTAAAATAGGGAGGAAGACCCTCACCCCCCTGCCCCCTCTCCCACGGGGAGAGGGGAGAATCCCCCCGGCGCTGCGCGCCACCCCCTTCATAAGGGGGGGCCGGGGGGGATTCCCCCAGCACAACCGCCGCTCCAATATTGATGTTGACAATACCCGTATCGCGCCGCATGATCCACGCATGCGAAGAGGCTGCACGCCTCCATCACCAGGGAGTGGAAAGACAGATGAGCGAGTTACGATGCCCCACATGCGGCTCAACGAACATAACCGTCCAGGCGATCACCCGGCAGGAGGGTACGACCAAGGGATTCGGTTGCATCAAGTCGATCATCGGCTTCATCCTCTTCAGCATCCCCGGGATACTCTGCGGGCTCTGCGGGATGGGCAAGGGTAAGATCAAGACGACGATCTCGCAGATACGGGTCTGCCAGAACTGCGGCGCACAATGGCAAGAAGGATCATGACATTCCTGTACACCTCCCTGGCGGGGTCGGGGTGTCACCGGATTCCCGAGCGGAGCTTTTTTTACAGGGGAACACAGTTCCCCGTGTGCGCCCGTTGCACCGGCGTGTTCCTGGGTCATCATTCCTTCGCCGCGGGCTATATCTTCTCGGTACTCCTCGGGTATGAATTGAAATGTGGCGCCGGCCCACTACTCGTCGCCGCCCTCCTCATGGCGCCCATGGCGGCGGACTGGGTCCTCCAGGAGTACGGGGGCATCGGCTCCACCAACTTCCGGCGCCTGGTGACGGGCGTGCTCTGCGGCGTCTCCCTGGCGTATATCTCAATTTCCGTGCTCATGCTGATCGTCAGGTTCATTGCGTCATAGGCGCCCCCCTTCAGGTACTGTGCGGGGCACGGGGACCCGCCGATCACGCGCAAAGGCCCATTCGAACAGCCCGACCGTGGAGGGACATGGATACCCTTTCTTGCCGCGTATTTTCCTTGACGGGGCCCCGATCACGGCTATCATGTTGCCATGAGAACGAAAAAGGAAATAATTGACTCGCTTAAAAGCAACCCCAAACTCCTGCGCGAATACCATGTGCGGCGAATCGGCATATTCGGATCATACGTCACCGGAAACGCAACGGACAGGAGTGATGTCGATATCCTGGTCGATTTTTCCGACGCCATCACGCTTCCCCAGCATGTTCATCTTGCTGATTCACTCTCGGAGCTACTTGCCGTCAAAGCTGATGTCGTGCCACTGAAAGGCATCAAGCCATACCTGAAAGACCGTATCCTCAACGAGGTAGAGTGGGTTGAGGGATTATAGACTCTATCTCACCGACATCCGTGAATCGATAGAGAAAATTAATGCGTATATCGCGGGCATGGACCTGACGTCGTTTTCCCAGGACTCCAAAACATTCGAGTCCGTTCTGTACAACATACAGATCATAGGGGAAGCCGCGAACAGGATTCCCGAAGAGATACGGGAGAGGCACCCGGGTATCGATCGGCGAGGTATAATCGGGATGCGTAATGTAATAGTCCATGGCTACTTCTCCATAGACCCGGAAACCGTATGGAAAACCGTGCATGAAAGCATACCCAGGCTTCGGGTACAAATTACCGATATCCGGTAGTCCTGTGCCTGGGGCCTAATGCACGATATATCCTGTGGTCTCTGCAGAGGCATCCATCTCCCAGGGTACGGGGGACAAGGAATAATGATACAGACAGATAACGCCGGCGGCAATCCAGCCGGGAGCCGACAATGGACACACTCCTGAACCTGTTACACGTCGACCTCGACGAGGACCTCTTCCTCCGTCTCATGCCTGAATGGAAGGGCGCGTCCATCGAGATCGCGGACCTGAAGGGCGGCATCACCAACAGGCTTTACCGGGTCACTTCCGAAAAGGGCGACCTGGCCCTGCGGGTCTACGGCGACCGGACCGAGCTCTTCATCAACCGGGACCACGAGGCCGAGGCCATACGGAAAATGGCCGACGCGCGCATCTCCCCAAGGCTGGTCAGGTACCTGCCCGAGAACCGGGTAACCATCGTGGAATACATCACCGGGAG
Organism: uncultured Leptospirales bacterium; assembly: GCA_964554685.1. Classification (GTDB taxonomy): domain Bacteria; phylum Spirochaetota; class UBA4802; order UBA4802; family UBA5550; genus RBG-16-49-21. The sequence continues at coordinate 4,919 of CAZKPR010000213.1, forward strand.
CTGCACCCTGAAGAACGAGGACTTCCTGAACGAGTCGCTCCGGGGCGTCATCGTCGATGCCATCAGGAGGATCCACGAAAGCGGCGTGGTCCTTCCCGGCGTCTTCAACCCCCTGGCGGAGGTGAAGCGCCTGGCGGGGATACTGGAGGGCCTGGGCGCCTCCTGTCCCGAGTTCGACATCGCCGGCACCATCGCCTGCCTGGAAAAGCTCTCGAAGGCGATCGACATCCCGGAGAGGGAGTACACGGCGGGCCACAACGACCTCCTGGCGGAGAACTTCATCCTGGTCCGCGAGGGATACGGGGACCGCTACCCCGTCCCGCTCTACATCATCGACTGGGAGTACGCCGGCATGGCCCCGAGGGAATATGACCTGGCCGACATGTTCCAGGTATAACTGGTGGCCCCGGGGTGGTGCAAAACTTCGTGGAGCACTACTGCCAGGGGCGGGAGTTCGAGTGCACCCTCCGCCTCGTGGACCTCTTCAAGCCCTTCCCCGACATCTACTGGTTCCTCTGGAGCCTCATCCAGAAGAACGTCTCCACCATCGACTTCGACTTTTATAATTACGGCCGCGTCAAGTACGAGAACGCGCAGAACAATATCCGGTTCGCGAAGGAAGCCTACGGGATCGGCTAGCACTACCCTGGGCCGCTTTATTCCGGGGCAGTTCCATCCCTGCGGGCATCAGGAGTGGCCTCACGCGGAGGCGCGAAGACTGGGGAGGTTTTTGTCTGTTGCCCTCCCCGGGATCGATGGTCGTGACATTCCAATGCCTGTGGTCATAGGATTGGCCTCACGCGGATGCGCGGAGCTCGCGGAAGTGTGAACCATCGACTATACAGGGTATAGTAACTCTTTGCAAAAATAAATCGAGGACAGGATGTCCGAGGTGCGAGGATGGCCCAGGAGGGGCCCTCCGCAAGCACCAGGTAGCCAGCCAATGAACCCATCTTCCGAATAAGCCCCCACTAAAATTTCCCTCATAGCAACCCCGCCCCTCAAATGTCTGCCGGAGGCAGACAACCAATCGGGGTGCTGTTTGAGCCAAATCCGGCGCAGCCGGTTTGGCGAGTTCACCCCGGAGCCACCGCCGGCGCCTGAGGCGGCGCGCTTTGGGGGGTGGTTTGGAGGGGGGCGGTTTTCGCG
>CAZKPR010000214.1:0-6029 GCA_964554685.1 uncultured Leptospirales bacterium
CAGGGGTATGTCAAGCCCAAAAAAGTACGATGTATCCTTTGGAAGGAAATCGGGCTGGACCGGCATCCTGACACCATAAACAATGAACTGTTCGCTTTTGAATAGGTAGATCGGATTGGTAAAGGCGATATAGGGCCCCTGGTGTATGCCGAAATACTGGTTGTAATACAGGTCCTTGCGGACGTTCTTTCGATACACGTAGACGAGGGGATTGATGAATATGAAATAGGGTCCGTTTCTCACCTTGTGCTTGAAGCTCCGTGCGTTGTCCACGATGGGATGCTTGCCCTGGTAAAACGAGTCATAGCCCACGGCAATGGCCGGCACGTAGTAAAAGCCGTCTATCAGCTTGATTTTCGCCACCACGCCGGGTATCGACGGCCGCATGACTTCCCCGCCCAGGAAATGGTCAATGTTGAACGATACCCCGAAGTAAAGGTTGTCGTGAACCCCCACGTACGATTTTATCTCCATGCCCCCCTCGTCGTGGACGAAACAGTTGAACGCATAGGACGCGCGTTCAAGCGTGTAGGCGGTCGGATTGTTGACGAGCCTGTTCCCGGGTGAGACAAGATGAACGAGCCGCCCCGGTTTTTCGCCGTTCTCGACGTCGCGGAAGTCGAGTTCCTGGGCGTTGAGGCGCGCTCCGGCAAGAATCAGTATCGCCGTGATAAGCATGCCGTGTATCGTAACTTTTGTGTTCATAGATATTCCCACCACCGCACAATACTCCCGGGAGGATCAGGGGATGCATTTACCAAGAAATGGAACTTTTCCCCCCGTCCCTTCTACTATCGGACATCGTGTCGAAATGATTGAGCGGGCAAACGAAACGGAGGGGGCCGGCGGGGACAGGGACGACCGGGATGCCCTGAAGAGGTCCGGATGAAGGCCCTCAGCGACCTTCCTGCTCTTTCTGCTCTTCAAGCCTGTTCTGTTTTTTAAGCTCCAGGAGCTCCTCAAGATCCTTTATCTTCTTATCGATGCTGCGGTGATAGGGGTCATAATCCTTCGTCGTGCGAAACTCCTTGAGCGCGCCCTCGATATCATCCCCCACGTAGGATCGTATACCGCGGCGATAATAATCTTCGGCGATCTTCCGGTCCTCCAGGGTTACCACCTTCGGTATCAGCTTGAAGGTTACGGTGAACGAATAGGTGGGGTTGAATTCCCCGGCGTCGGCGAAGGAAGCGTCGATGGTGAACGAAACGTTCTTGATCACGTAATTGAACCCCAGCCCCACCGTGTAGGTCCCCGTGTCGTTGAACCTCCATCCCCCGCGAAGGGAAAGGAGGTTCAGGTAGGAGAGCTCCATGCCGTTTTTCAGGCGGAAAATTTCGTCGAAACCCCGCGTGAAATCGACGAGGTCTTCCGCCTGGATGCAGTTCTGGATGAAATCGATGTTCAACCCGAGCCAGTGAAGTGGCTTGTACGACATGCCCAGGCGCATGTGCCGCGGCAGGGGGCTCTCCATGACCTTCGTTCCCAGGTTGAGAAAGGACAGGCCTATGTGAAAATTTCTCAAGGGGGCCTCGAAGGGCGTCCACATCCTGAAGCCCTTCAGGAGGCCGAGGTCGACGGCGAAGGCATGGACAAGCTTCGTGTCGATCTTCTGGTAGATGTATTTGGCCGATCCGCCGACATACAGCACATCGAAATCGTAGCCGTACCCCACGGTGAGGCACCCGTTGTAGAACTGGACCTTGCCGACCGTCAATCCGTTTATATCGACCTTGTCGAACTCGGGAACCCAGAAGACGGTGTGGGCCACGCCGAGAGAACCGTCTTTTATCGGATAGCAGAGCGTCAGGTTCTCCAGCCTCGAATCCATGATTATCTCATGGTGAAAAAGCTCCATCTGTGGAAGCCTTACGCTGCCCAGTCCCGCGGGATTGAAATAGAGGGTGGTAATGTCGTCCGTTTCGGCGGTAAACGCCTCCCCCATCCCCAGTGCGCGGCTCCCCATGCCGAACTCCAGGAACGTCGCCCCGGAGGTACCAACCGTTCCGGCGCCCATGGCTCCCGCCGCGGGTAAAAGCATCGCGAAGAGGGCGCAGATGAAAATAACGTCCTGCCGCCTCACGGGAACCTCACGTGCCCAGGACCAGGTTCATGACGATGTCACGGGGATCGGAAAATTCCGCGGGCCGGTATTCTTTCATGGTGAAACGGTCCTAGAAAAGCCTGTTGAATTCAGCCATCAGCCCACGCATGCCGTCACGCGACGATGACGGCACGATGAAAATCAGCCTGTTTTTCAGGAGATGGATAATCGTCGAATCCGACGACAGCATGCGCTTCGTTTTTGCTATGATATATTTCACCAGGTACCCCGTGCCGGGACGATCCCGCCCCCTGGACAGGACGCTGACACAGACGCAGTCCTTCCGGAGCAAAAAAACAGAAAAAAGGTATTCCAGCACGGTATAGGTGCTTCCCACGTCATCGCAGGTGAAATGCGATCGTGATCGCGAATCGTCATCACACAGCAGGAAGGCGTGAAGCGCTATCTTTCTTCGCAATGCCTCGTGAATGTCAGCCGGATCACGCCTGCCCTCACCGGGGGGAAGCTCCGCCATGAGAATTGACGAAGGCAGGAAAGGAAGCGGGCATGCCGTATCCCCGGAGTCCAGCTCCCTGCCCACCATGTCCCCCAGCGTTGAAAGCGCCGTGAAATAGAGCGGACGCGCCTCTGATCCGTCGACGGGCATGAATCGCTTCGCCAGGAAGCTGTCATTGCGGATGGCATTCTCATCGACGATAATTCCTTCCCCGGCTCCGAGCATTTCGAGAAAAATCCCGTCGCGGAGACTTATGATGATATTCCCGGCATCATGGCGCTCGAGGGCGTGGCGTGTCGCGACAAAACCCTTCCTCCCGATGTCATACCTGAGTATGGCGAAGGAAGGGTACGACAGCGCTTTCATTTCCTCGGCCATGTGCGCGAACACGGCTTCGGGCATATCCATCGATGAAAGGCTCGATTGGAGGTCAAAGGGGTTGAAGGATATATTGACGTTGAGATTGTCCCTGAGGGTCCGGGCCCTGTAGTAGAGCCGGTAGAGCTCCATCTCAAGCTCCTCGGCGCCCGGCCCCTTACCGGCGACGGGGTCCTGAGACAGGGGTACTTCACCCGGCTCGTTATCGCGAACGCGTTCAACCAGTCGTCGTAATTCCGGGTTGAAGGTTTTATTCCTGATGATATTGGCCGATTCCGTGTCGCGGCTTTTCCCCTCCAAGGATTCAGAGGTGAAATCGTCATCCCCTGTTCGTTCATTCCCAATGCCTTCGCGTTCAGGCTGTCGGGAACGTGTCTGGTCATCAATCATAACGGGATCCCTTCAGCCAGATAGTTCGAGCATCCTGTCAAGCGCCCTTTTCGCCTTTACGCGCAGAACGGGATCCACGGACACAACGGTCTCTTCGTCCCTCAGGGAACGGGCGATTTTCGGCAGATCTATTTTTTTCATGTTCGGGCACACGAATGAAGCGGTGGCGGGAATGAATTCAATGTCCGGGGCAACGCCCCTGAGCCTGTGCAGCATGTCAATTTCAGTGCCCACGATGATTTTTTTCGCGTCGGTTTCCTTCACGAACGCCACCATCTGCCCCGTGGAGAGCACCCTGTCGGCTCCATCGATCACCTCGGGACGGCATTCCGGATGCACCATCACCAGGGCATCGGGATGGGCTTTCCTGACCGCTTCGAGGTCCTCGAGGGTAAATCGCTCATGGGTGGGGCAGAACCCGTTCCAGGGGATGATCTTTTTTTTCGTGAACCTCTGCACGTAGGCGGCGAGATTCCTGTCGGGGACGAAGAGCACCTCGTCTGCCTCCACGCTCTCGACGATCTTCAGCGCGTTCGACGATGTGCAGATCACGTCGGATTCTGCCTTTACCTCGGCGGTTGAATTGATATAGGTCACCACGGCCGCCCGGGGATGGGCCTTTTTCATCTCAACGAGATCCTCTGCCGTCGCCATGTCGGCCATGGGGCACCCGGCCGTCGGATCGGGTATCACCACCTTCTTGGAGGGGGAGAGTATCGACGCGGACTCGGCCATGAAATGCACGCCGCAGAAAATGAGCAGCAGCGCGTCGGTCCCGGCGGCCATCCTGGCGAGTTCCAGTGAATCGCCGCTCGTGTCGGCGACATCCTGGACCTCCGGTAGCTGGTAATTATGCGCGAGAATCAGGGCGTTTTTCTTCCGTGCCAGATCCTTTATCTCTTCAACTAATGACATTCCCCAATTTACCCCGAATACAGCGATACACGGTGATACCACATCCCGGACATGCCCGTCAAGTGTATGCCGGGGTTCACCGCACAATATTTAGTGAGTCTCAGTAGTTTCCATTCGGTATTTCTTTTAAATCAAGATAAAAACGGTATCATGTCCAAAATTTTGGGAAAAAATCATTGACACCATTACCGGCCCTATTCTTATTACCAGATAAAATTTCACCTGTAGTTCAGTCTGTTGTGTTTCGACGCAGTCGGGATTAACAACCTGACGAGGGTGAAGAATAGACGAAAGCATTCCCCTGTAGCTCAGTTGGTAGAGCAAGTGGCTGTTAACCACTGGGTCGTTGGTTCGAGTCCAACCGGGGGAGCATTGCAAACAGCGGCAAGCAGCCGCTGTTTTTTTTACTCCCCTCACTGGCCAACCGTGTGAGAACGTTCTCCACTGCGCCCTTCCCCGAGACGGCATGATACTTAAAAATCCGTTCCGTCCCAGCAGTAGGTGCATATCTTTTCGCGGGGGAGCCCGATGGCATTGATGAGGTCCTCGAGCCTCTGGTACTGGAGGGTCGTCAGCCCCAGGCGGAGCCGGATTTTCTCAACCATGGCGCAGTAGCGCTCGCCGTGCCCCGATGCGTATTCGGAGAGATAGGCCTCGTCGTCCCCTTCCAGCTCCTTTATCGATATCCGTGCCGCCAGGTCGATGGCGGACCGCGACCTGGAAAAATTGAGGTACTTGCATGAATAGATCAGGGGCGGACAGGCGGGGCGCATGTGCACCTCCCCCGCCCCGTAATCGAAAAGGCGCTTTATCGTATCCTTGAGCTGGGTGCCGCGCACGATGGAGTCGTCGCAGAACAGGATCCGCTTCCCCTCTATCATCTTCCTCACGGGGATCAGCTTCATCCTCGCCACCAGGTCCCGTATGCTCTGGTCCTGGGGCATGAAGCTCCGCGGCCACGTGGGCGTGTATTTCACGAAGGCCCGTCCGTAGGGCTTCTTCGACTCGTTGGCGTACCCGATGGCATGGGCCACGCCGGAATCCGGGATCCCCGCCACGAGGTCGATCTCGGCGGAATCATTCCGCGCAAGGGCCGCACCGCACCGGTACCGCACGTCCTCGACGTTGATGTCCTCGTAACTCGAGGGCGGGTAGCCGTAATACACCCAGAGGAACGCGCAGATCTGCATGTGGTCGCCCGGCTGCTGCACGGTGCGGAAGCCGTCCTCGGTGATGTGGACGATCTCGCCGGGCCCCAGGTATTTCGCCACCTCGTAGTCGAGGTTCGGGAATGAGCAGGTTTCAAAGGCCGCCGCGTGGGAGCCCGGCTTTTTCCCAATCACGACGGGAGTTCGGCCCACGCGGTCGCGGGCCGCGTAGATGCCGTCTTCCGTGAGCAGGAGGATGGAGCAGGATCCCTCGATCGACTCCTGCACGCGGTATATCCCGTCGACGAAATTCGCCTCCTGGTTGATGAGCGTCGCGACCATCTCCGTGGGATTGATGCCGCCTCCGCTCATCTCGGAGAAATGCGTGGTGCGCTTGATGAACGACATCTTCGCGAGAGAATCGAGGTTCTTGATCACCCCCACGGTAACGATGGCGTAGGGGCCGAGATGCGAGCCTATTATCAGGGGCTGGTCCTCGAAATCGCTAATGACCCCGATCCCCTTTCCACCCTTGAATTTCGGCAGGTCGCTGTCGAATTTCGATCGGAACTGGGTATTCGAGATGTCATGGATGATGCGCACGAACCCCTCGTCTCCCAGGACCGCCATCCCTCCC
>CAZKPR010000215.1:0-5939 GCA_964554685.1 uncultured Leptospirales bacterium
GGGCCGGTAGTGTATGGAGTTCAGTCGTGTGCTCTTCCGTTCTTATCAGGGTCTGATATCACCTTATGTTAACAAAGATTAAAAGGCCTTTGCCTGTCAATGTTTTTTACCAAAAAAATTAAAAACGAGGATCAAAACCAATGAGAACCATCTGCCACTACAAAAAAAATCCGGATTTATACCGTTTTAAGGATTTTGCACTGTTTTTTTATTTTTTAATACGACGGCCCTCCCATCTTTCAGATTACGCCATTGAATGGACAGCGCGCAGCCCCTTTGAGGAGAAGACGGAGCCAGAAACCTTGTCTCACCGCTTAACGGCTCCTGAATCGCGGTATTTCCATGGCCGCGCTCCAGGCCTCGGCCCCTCGTCATTAGCAAGTCAGATGGCCATGCCGCATGACCTGGATAATTCCCTTTCACGTGCGTCATCATTATCCCGTCACGAAAATGATGGGACGCGAGGATCTGAATTCAGAGGATCCGTCGTGATAGCGCTCTGTTATTGTATTGACTTCTTTATATGCCGTGATAGGAATGCCTCTCCCGTATCGACGCCCCCGAAAAGGGCGGTTCACATGAGTACCATGAGAAAAAAAATTGCACTTGTCGCGATCAACGCCCGCTACACCCACTCCTGCCTGGCCCTCTACTGCCTGAAATCGTATGTCCGGGGTCTGGGCCACGATGTCTTCCTGCGCGAGTATTCTCTCCGCCGCGACACCGATGAGATCGCCGAAGAGATCGCCGTCGGGAAACCGGACGTCGTTGGGCTCTCGGTCTACATATGGAACGCCACCATGATGACGCGCCTCGTCCCCGTCCTTAAGCGGCGTCTCCCGGGGGCGTTGATCGTCCTGGGAGGGCCCGAGGCGGGTTACGATCCGGATCGGTGGCTCCGCGGCGTCCCCGGCGTGGACTGCGTGGTTCGGGGACACGGGGAACAGGGCTTCGCCCATCTCCTTGCCCACGGCACCTGTGCGGGCATCATTGACGTCCCCAATCCGCCTTTACCTGAACTTCCTTTCCCTTACGAAGAAAGCGACTTCCCGGGGCTTGCGAACCGTTACATCTACTATGAATCGAGCCGCGGCTGCCCCTTCCGCTGCACCTACTGTATTTCATCCCGGGGTGACCAGGCGCTTGAATTCAGGCACACGGAGCTTGTCCGGAAAGAACTCGCCGTTATCCTTTCCCGGAACCCGATGATGGTCAAGTTCGTGGACCGCACCTTCAACGCGCGGAGGAACCACAGCCGGGACATCTGGTCCTTTCTTCTCGACATCCAGGGAGACAGTCCGACGCGCTTCCACTTCGAGATCCACCCCGCCCTTCTCGAGGAAGAGGATTTCGAAATTCTCTCCCGGTGCCCCCCGGGGCTTTTCCATTTCGAGATCGGCGTGCAGACGGTCAACCCCCGGGCGCGCGAAGCGATCAGGCGCGGCGGGGAGTGGGCGCGGGAGCGCCAACAGATCGAGCGCCTTGTGCGTGGTGGCCGCGTCCGGGTGCACCTTGACCTGATCGCCGGGCTTCCCTGGGACGACCTGGCCTGGGCACAGCGCTCCTTCAACGAACTCTACACCCTGGGACCCCGACACCTCCAGCTGGGATTCTTAAAAGTTCTCCCCGGCACGGAGATGGCCGCTTTCGCGCCGGGACATGGCATTGCCTGGGACCCTTCGCCGCCCTACCGCGTCCGGGAGACCGCGTGGCTCACGGCTGATGACCTCAATCGCCTCGATCGCGTGGCGCATCTTGTCGACCGCCTCCACAACACCGGCCGCTTCCCCGAGACTCTCACGGCCCTGGAGGCCCTGTTTGAATCGCCCTTCGATCTCTATGACGGGCTGGGAAGTTTCATGAATGAACGGGGATCTCCACCGGGCAGGGGGAGGGAATCCGGTTCCGCGTTCCTTGGTGAGTTCATCGCGCGTCTCCCAAAAGGAGAAGCCGGTCCCGCCACGATGGCCCTTGACCGGGACACGCGCGCCATGATGCATCCCCGTGAAACGCGAATCACCCCCGCCGCGCGCAGAATGGGCAGGGCATGAAAAAGAAGCACGCGCGGCGCATCAACCTGATCGCGGACCCCTACCGCAGCGGGGAAACGGAGCCCCGGTGTCCTCACTTCGGCGACTGCGGGGGCTGTTCCTTCCAGGACATCGCGTATCATGACCAGCTCCTCGTGAAACGCGACCTGGCGAACCATGCCCTCGGGGACCTCGCCGCGGTCGACGAGGTCCGCCCCTCCACGCCCTACGGCTACCGCAACAGGATGGACATGGTGACCGCCTTCGGGAAGTTCGGTCTGCGCCGGGGGGGCAGCTTTCGCGTCGTGGTGAACATCCAGGCCTGCCCCCTGATGCAGGAAAAATCCGAGAGCCTTTTTCGCGCCATGGGGCCCGCCGTGCGTTCGATCGAGGGCTACGATTACCTCCGTCACGAAGGCTATCTTCGCTACGTGGTGTTCAGGGAGGCGCGTCATACCGGGCGCGTCATGGTGAATTTCGTCACCGCCGTGAGGGAGAACCGTCTCGGGGAGATGGTCAACGCAGTGGCAGAAAAGGCCGATTCCATCTCACTGATCCACAGCGGCGGCCTTGCCGACCTGAGCTACGGCGAGATATACGATACTATTAAAGGGGGCTTCATCGAGGAGGACCTCGACGGCATACAATACCGGATCACCCCCAATTCCTTCTTCCAGTCGAACTCGGCGATTACCCTTGCGATTTACCGAAGGATACGGGAGGAGATCCGGGGGAGGGTCCTTGACCTTTGCGCAGGCATCGGGGGGATTTCCCTCTTCGTGGCGGGGGCGGCGGATCACGTAACGGGCGTGGAATCGAACGGCGAGGCCGTGGAGGCGGCAAGGGAGAACCAGGGCATCAACTGCATTGAAAACGCCGAATTCATTCACTCCGAGGCGAGGGAATTCCTTGCGCGTGGCGCCGGGTCCTACGATACCGTGGTCCTCGATCCGCCGCGGAGCGGAATGCAGCGCCATGCCATGGAGGCCCTGGACCTTCTCGGCGCCGAAAGAATCGTGTACATGTCATGCAATCCCGCCACCTTCAGGGAAGACGTGGCGTTTCTCAGGAATTACCGCGTGGAACGGATCGAGGCCTACGACATGTTCCCCCAGACCCCCCACGTGGAGCTTCTCTCGGTCCTCCGCCCCCTCTGATCGGACGGCATAGCGAGCAATTCCCCTAGACCAGTCGGTCGCGGTTCAGCAGGTCCCTGAGGGCTTCCGCTGAATTGATGATGATGTTGCGGAGGAACTTGAAATTGATGGTCTCGAAGGTGTCGTCGGTGGTATGGTAGTTCTTGTTTCGGTAGAACCCGGTATCGGAAAGCATGATCGCGGGATAACCGTTCCGAATGAACGACATATGGTCCGAAAGATCCATGCCGGGAATCGATGCCGGCCCGATGTATTCGTAGATCTTGTGCCGCGCCCGTGTGTTGTAGACGTTCCGCCAGAGATAAACGTACTCCGCGCTTGATGGAAGCGAAATGACGCTGATGTAGTTTCCGCACGCGGGAAACTCCTTCTTCTTGTGGTTTATCGGGTAATCCTGCGGGCACCTCCTGGAAGCGTAGCCAAGCATCTCCAGGCACACCATCAGTTCGATGCGGTCATTCCGCTTCCTGGCATTGGTCGCGTTGACCATGCTCCCCATCAGTTCCGTCGAGAAAAAAGGCGGCTCCTCCAGGGTGAAGGCAACGAAACGCGCCGTGCGCTTGAAACGCGAGCCTGAAAGGAGACGGAACATTTCCAGCAGGCCGGCGATTCCCGAGGCGTTGTCGTCCGCCCCGGGAGTGTCTTCTATGGTATCGTAGTGGGCCCCCACGAGGATAATGCTGTCGGGCATCTCAGCCCCCGGGATCTCGGCGATGATATTGGACACGGTCCGTCCCCCGGCCTCGTAGCGCTCCTCCACGGGATTTACGCCATGCTCGGCGAAATAATCGGCTATGTAATCCCGGGCCATCTCGAGGTTTTCATGCCTGCGCACCGTGCGCTCCCCGATATCGACCGCGAGATGGCGGATGATTTCCTGCGAGTTGCGGAGCACGGTTCGTTTCTCACGCGCTCCGGCGGACAGTAGTGGGACCATTGAGCGGGCTTCCTGAAATCTGGTTAACCGCCATGTCATTCCCCGGGCTGAAATTTTTCAAGGACTTTTCAGACTTATTTCTTGACGGAATATATTGAGGGATCATACTTACGTGACGGTGGCGAGAAAAAATACCGCCCTGGCTCAATAGACGAGGAACGAAGATGGAAGTATTCGACGGTTTCATATCCGCCATAGCGAGCGAGTTGAAAATCCGCTTTCACAAGGACGCCCGTGGAAGCTATACCACCACCATCGAATTCGACAACAACCGCTCCCAGGAAGTCCTGATCACCCTGGCCAAGGACGAGTCGGGCGACCGGGTCATCAACTACTACTCGGTCATCGGCAAGCTCAAGAGCGACCTCTGCGAGCTCTACAAGTACTGCCTCCAGCTCAACGCCACCCTCTCGTACGGAGCCGTCGCCCTCATGGACGACACGCTCATTCTCCACAACAGCATCCTCCTCAAGGACTGCGATCCCGTAAGGTTCATGAAGTCCCTTTCCTTCATCGCGGCAAAGGCCGACGAGATGGAGGAACTGCTCATCAAGGACAACATCTACTGACCAGGACGCCGGGCCCCGGGGCCGGCGCGGATCCGCAACGATGATAAAAGAGACGGTAAAGATCCACGACAGGTATCAGTTCGAAATCAAGCAGGCCTACAACCTCTCGCGGGGAAACACAAGGGACTGCTCATATTTCGTGCAGACCTATTTCTTCGTTCCCCACAACCTAAATGTCAATCGCGACACCTACAACGCCGGTGCGTTTTACCGGGACCTGAGGGCCACGGTTCGCCTCCAGACCCCTTCCATCCCCCTCGGCGACCTTGCGGCCGGGAATTCGATCTTCGAGCGCCTTCGCGCCTCGCTCGTTGAAATCCGCGAGAGCGGTGATCCCTCCTCCGCGGCCGATTGCGCTGCCCAGGCCAAGATGTTCTGTCTCATCTATAAAAAAGCCGTCACCGTTCATCTTCGCATCATCGGCGGGACGCGGATCAAGACGGAGCGGAAACGCCTTGTCGAGGAGTACATCAGGTCCGTCCGGAGCGTCACCCGGCGTTTCAGGGAAATCCTCCCCCTTGCCACGGTCGCGCTGCCTGCCGACGAGCGAATGGCTTTTCTCTTCGCCGACGAGTACATGAGCCTGAAAACGGAGAGCCACACCTGCCTGCTCAACGAGATGCTCAGGGAGAAGGCCCGTGACCTCGCCACCCGGTTCAATGCCGGGCTCATGAAGATCGTCAGCGATGAAACCACCCACCGGAAAAAGCATCACTACCCGTCGATCCCCGAACCGGGCGGAGACAACGAGATCTTCGTGTTCCGCCAGGGGGCGCTGAAAAAATTCCTGAGCAACGTCCTCTACCTCGAGACACGGACGGAACGGTGGGGCGCCCTCCTTGAACACGCCCTGTACAGCATCGCCGCGGGGGTGGCCATGCTCTTCGCCACGGTGGTGGTCTTTATCGGCCAGAGCCGATACGGGAGCCTGTCACTTCCCTTCTTCATCGCACTTGTCATCAGCTACATGTTCAAGGACCGCATCAAGGAAATACTTCGCCTTTACCTGAGCACCTCCCTGCACAAATGGCTCTTCGACCGGAGGAGGAACATATACCACGGCTTCCATGAAAAAATCGGAATCTGCAGGGAGAGCTTCAACATCATTGACGAGAGCAAGGTTCCCGGCGCGATTCTCACCAAGCGGGCAAGGGACAGCATAACGGACATCGACAACAGCATGATCGGCGAAGACGTCATTCTCTACAGGAAGTTCATAAGCCTCAGACCGATGAGGCTTCGCGCG
>CAZKPR010000216.1:0-5922 GCA_964554685.1 uncultured Leptospirales bacterium
GGGTTTTGGGGGGTTGACCCCCCAAAAATAAACACGGGTTACCCCAATCGCCCCAACTAGATTTAGATAATTTACCAAAAAATATTCTTCGACATGGCGGCCTTCCTGGGGGGGTACCTGATTTCCCTGACCTCGGTCTACACCCCCCTGGACACCTTCTTCTGGACCCTCGCCATGGCCTTTTCACTCAAGGACCTCCTGGCCACGGTGATCAAGAGCCTCATCTTCGGTGTCCTGATCCCCCTCATAAGCTACTACTACGGGATGAAGCCCCGTTCCAAGTTCGAGATACCCATTTACGTGTCGCGCGCCGTGAGCCGCACCCTCTTCTCCGTCGTGGTCCTGAACGTGGCGGTTTCGGTCTTCTTTTATTTTAGCTGGCTGGAGTGATCGGTGGCGGCCCTTCTTGAATTTATCGACGTCAGGAGTCCCGAGCCCCCGGGAGAGGGCCTTGAGGGGGTCTCCTTCGCCATCCCCCCGGGGCAGAACGGGGTCTTCTTCGGCATCGAGGGCTCGGGGCTCAGGAGCCTCACCCCCCTCATGACCGGCATGGAGGACCGCTACCAGGGCGATATCCACTTCCTCGGGAGGTCCATCCGCGACCTGGACTACCTGGAGCGGCAGCGCTACCGGAACGGGATCGGGTACATCCACGGAGATTACGGCCTCATATCGAACCTTGACGTGGAACAGAACATCTCCCAGCGCCTGGAGTACTACGCGGGGCACGATCCCGCGGAGATCGCGGAGATCACGGCGCGCCTCATGGAGACCCTGGGCATCTTCCGGAGGCGCCACGCCCGCCCCGTGGAGCTCACGAGGTCGGAGATCCTCCGCGCCGCCTTCGCCCGCGCCACGGTTCACGACCCGGAGCTCCTCATCATCGAGCACGCCTTCGTGGACCAGTCCCCCCTGAATATCCGATCTTTCATGGAGATCCTGGAGGAGCGCGCCGCCCGCGTCGACCGCTCCCTCGTTTTCGTGACCTACGAACCGGAAAAATTCCTTGATTTCGGCGACCAGATGTACATGCTGTATGAAGGGCGCCTGGTCTTCACAGGTACGGGAAGCGAGTATCACGTCTCGGACAATCCCTACCTTCATCAGTACCGGAGCGTCTCCATGACGGGGCCGATGAGAATCGAATGAAGGACGCGTGATGAAATGAAACGATTCACCATGGACGTGCCGCGAAAGGCCTGGGCCGCTGTCAGGGAGGCCATGGGGAAGCTCGAGTTCCGCGTGGGGCTCTTCGTCCTCATTCCCATCGTCGTCGTCGCGGTCTTCATACTCCTGAACCTCGGCTATTCGCTTTTTACCTCCACCATGGACGTCTACGTGAAGGTCAACAGCATCACCTCCCTCAAGAAGGGGACCCCGGTGCAGATCAAGGGGTACCAGCTCGGCCGCGTGGTGGAGATACGCCCCGTCTACAAGCCGGCCCTCCACTTCCTGGCGAAGCTCCGGATCCGCAGGGATGTCGAGCTCTACGAGGACTGCTCCGCCGTGATCACGAACCTGAACGTCATCGGCGACCCCGTGGTGGAGCTGCGCAACCCGGAAAAGAAGGGGGCCTTCCTGAGGGAAGGGGACGTGATCGAGGGCATCGAGTCGGGGAGCATCGAGGAGATGATGGCCAAGGTGAACACCCTCCTGGGCGAGGCCACGGCCATCCTCTCCATCTACCGGGGAATCTCGCAGGAGAGCCGCCAGGACATCGGCCGGCTCATCACCGGCCTGGCCGACAGCGTCAACGGCATCAACCGGGTGATCCAGAATTCCCAGAAGGACATCCTGGAGATCATCGGCAGCATGCGCAAGACGTCGAAGACCCTCGACGACGTTGCCGCGGAGATCAAGAAGAACCCGGTCAAGTTCCTCTTTCGCGGCACGAAGGAGTGACCGGCTACCCCTTCTTCCTCATGTTCACCGTTTCCATGACGCGGTAGGGCTGCTTCCCCTGTGACTCGTGGTAGATCCGTATGAGGATTTCCGCCAGGATCCCTATCTGTATGAAGAGGACGCCCAGGACGACGAGGAGCACCGTCAGGAGGAGGAGGGGGTTCCTGGTCATCGAGTGGTTCAGCAGGATCTTCATGACGATGACGATGGCGAAGGAGAAAATCCCGAACAGGAAGAGCAGGAACCCGGTGCCGCCGAAGACGTAGATCGGCTTCGTCGAGTACCGGCCGAGAAAGGTCACGGTCACCAGGTCGAGGAGCACCTTGAAGGTCCGCTTGATGCCGTACTTGGACTGGCCGTATTTCCTGGCGTGGTGGGTGACCGGGATCTCGGTGATCCTGGCCCCGATCCAGGAGGCGTGGATGGGGATGAAGCGGTGCATCTCCCCGTAGAGGTTTACCTGCTTCAGGAGGTCGCTCCGGTACGCCTTGAGGGAGCACCCCAGGTCGTGGAGCCGCACTCCCGTGACCCGGGCGATAAGTGAGTTCGCGATCCTCGAGGGGAGCGTGCGGCTCAGGAAGCGGTCCTTCCGGTTCTTGCGCCATCCGCTCACCACGTCGTAGCCTTCCTCTATCATCGACACGAGTGTGCCGATATCTTTTGGATCGTTCTGGAGATCGGAATCCATGAACACGATGATCTCCCTCGTGGCGAAATCGATCCCCGCCGCCATGGCGGCGGTCTGCCCGAAATTTCTCCGAAAGATGACGAGCTTCACGTTCCGGTCATTCGCGGCGATTTCCCGGAGGATGTTCGGCGAGGCGTCGCTGCTTCCGTCGTCGATGAAGATGATCTCGTGGGACCTCTTCAGCGGCTCCAGGGCCTTCCGGATCTCCTCGTACTGCAGCCGGATGTTGTCTTCCTCGTTGTAGACCGGGAGCACGACTGAAACATGCGGTCTCCCCGGGGACTTTTTTTTCGCGGTAGTGCGCGTGGGCATGGCGGCTCTCCGGCCCGTGGCATCGAAAATTTATTCTTGCAAAAAGCAAGGTTACCGGACCATCTGCAATAATACAAATCTTTTTTGGGCCGGCGGGGTAAATCCCCCCCGGTGGATCCGAACAGGGAAAAAGGGAGCGAGGAGCATGATCGCATCGAGGCTCGCATCCATGGTCGAACCCCTCCGCGAGATGCTCGGACAGTTCGCCGACGTCGTCGCGGGGTACCGCGAGCGGTCGGGTGAGCGCATCTGCGGATCACTCTGCGATCTCATCCCCCCCGAGATCCCCGCCTCCCGGGGCATGCGGGTCCTCAGGGTTCCCGCGCCCTCCGGGGGGGGGTGCCGCGCCGGGGGCCTCGCGCGCCTCGGCGATCTCGGCGGGGTGTACGACTGCGTGGTCATCCCCGACACCTGCGCGCGAAGGGACCAGGCGGCGGTCACCGGCGCGCCCCTCGTGTCCTTCGCGATGCCGACGGGGTGGGGGGAAGGGGCACGGCGCATTCTTGAAGAGCGCCTTGACGCGTTTCTCCGCGTCGCGGGATGCGGCGGTCTTTCGGCGATCGACGCCGCGGCCCTCGCGGCGGTCACGGGGGAGTACAACGGCCTTCGGCGCCTCGTGCGCGGCATCGCCGCGGCGCGGCGTGAAAAGCCGGAGCTTCTCTCCTGCCGCGACCTCGCCGTCGTCATGGAGGCGGCGGCGGCCCTCCCCCCGGCGGTGACGAGGGAGCGCCTGGCGGCGATCCTCGGGGCCCTGGGGCGGGAGGAGGGGCGGGAGCGGAGCGGCCTCCCGCCGGTCCTGGTCTATGCCGGCTGCGCCGGGGATTCGGATCTGTTCGACGAGATCGAGGAGGAGGGGTGCCTCATCGTCGAGGACGATACGTGCTCAGGGCGAAGGCAGTTCGACATGTCCCACGATCCGGGGGCGGCGGACCTGGCGGGGGAGATCCTCGACGCCTGCACCTACCGCCCCCTCTGCCCGTCCGTGCGTCCCCCGGGGGAGCGCGTGGAGCTCTTTTACGCCATGTTGAAAAGCCATGGAATCGAGGCGGTGATCTTCATCGAGGACCTCTGCTGCCCCGCCCGGCAAAGGGAGATAGCCCCCCTCCGGGTGCGCCTCATGCGCTCCGGGGTGGATCCCCTCCTGATGACCCGCGCCGGGGCGGCAGCGACGGTCCGCGACTACCTTTCGCGGGCATGAGGCGCGACGCGGCGGGGCCTACCGCGCCACCATCCCGATGTAATCGGACGCGATCTGCAGGGCCTCGCGGAGAAAGAGGTCGTTTTCCAGGTCGATGAGCTTTTTCCCGTCGTCCTTTTTGAAGGATTTCTCGAGCTCCTTCTGCTTCTGCTTTTCCATGGTGGATTCCTCTTTCAGGCTGATCGCCCTGCTGTTGAACTGCTCGCGGTACTTCTGGATCTTCGCGTTCAGCTCGCGGTATTCCTTACTCCCGTTGACGCGGGACGAGGAGAGGGCGGCCAGGCGGCCTACCATGCCGTGGTTGACCATGTGGTAGTCCCGGTGGGGTGCCGGGTCGATCTTCTTCCACTTGAGGGGATAGCGGTTCTTGCTCTCGCCGATGTCCCAGATGGAGGTGATGTCGGGCACCCGTATGTCGGGGGCGATGCCGTTCAGCTGGTTCGAGGCGCCGTCGGGCTGGTAAAAGACCGATATGGTTATCTTGATGGCCCCCTTCTTGAAGGGGAGCTCGTTGTACGACTGCACCGTTCCCTTGCCGAAGGTGGGGTCCGGGCCGATGATGATGCCCCGGTTGTAGTCCTTGATCGCGCCGGCGAGGATCTCCGAGGCGCTGGCGCTGAACTTGTCGATCAGGACCACCAGGGGTCCTCCGTAGACCATGTTGTCGTCGTTGTCATGGACCACGTGGGGGGCGTTCCTGCCGTCGACGATCTGGAGCACCGGGCCGCTCTCGATGAAGAACCCGGCGATGTCGATGGCCTCGTTGAGGAGCCCCCCGGGATTGCCCCGGAGATCGAGGATGACGCAGCGGACCCCTTCGGATTCGATGCGCTCCAGCATCTCCCGGATATCCCCCGAGGAGCTGGTGTTCCGCTCCTTGTCGTAGTAGAAGGACGGGAGCTTGATGTAGCCCACTTTTTTCTTCGGGTCGTTGCCCAGGAGGATTATTTCCGATTCCGCGGCGCTGTCCTTCAGGCTTATTTCCTCGCGGGTGATGGGCACCACCATCCTGAGGGGCTTGTTGTCCTCGTCCGTGGCCCTGAGGACGGTGAGCTTCACCACGGTGCCCTTGGGACCGCGGATCTTTTTCACCACGTCGCGCAGGTCCATGTCGATGACGTCCACGGGCTCCCCGTCGCGCTGCCCCACGGCGATGATCTTGTCGCCCGGCTTCAGGCGGTACCGCTCGGGAAGCTTGTCCGCCGCGCCCCCGGTGATGATCGACTCGACGATGACGAAGCCGTCGTCCGACCTGAGGCGCACCCCGATGCCCTCGAGCTTCAGCTTCATCGAGATGCTGAAATCCTCGTTTTCCTCCTGGGTCAGGTAGTTCGAATGGGGATCGAGGGCCATGGAGAAGGCGTTCATGAAGCGGTCCAGGAGGCGCCCCTCGTCGATCTCGTCGACGCGCCGGTTGAGGAGGTCGTACTTCTTCACGAGCTTCTTCTTCGCCTCCTCGAGGCTCTGGCCCGACGAGGTGTAGTTCAGGAGCTGCAGCTTGATGTTTTTTCTCCAGCGTTCCCGGAGGTCGGCCCTGTTCGCGGCGTAATCGACCTTTTCCCTGTCCACGATGATTTTTTCGTCCGTGGTAAAGTCGAAGGGGCCGTTGACGAGCTCCCTGATGATGACGTTCGTTTCCTTGAACCGCTTCTTGTACACGGCGAAGATCTCGTCGATGAAGGAGAACTCGCCGCGCATGATGTAGTCGCCGATTTTGTCGCGGTGGCGTCCAAAGTCCTCGATATCCTTCTTGTAGAAGTAGTATTTCCCGTGGTCCAGGGACATGATGTAGTTGTCAAGGGTCCTCCGGGAAAGCTCCTCC
>CAZKPR010000217.1:0-5916 GCA_964554685.1 uncultured Leptospirales bacterium
TTTCCCCCTATCTCAGGGGCTTCGATGATGATGATCATATCCTGAGGGCCAAGCGCTCGAAGGGTGAATGCAGGGGCACCGCCTTCATGCCGCTCCTGAAGCTGCGCTACCTTTTTTCAAATCGCATCTTCATCACCGCCACGCTTGATTACATCTATTTAGAAGCGAAGGGCAAGCAGAACCAGTCCTACTATCTCCCCGTGGCGGAAGCGGACGGCATCCCGGGATGGTACGCCAGGGTCGACCAGAGACAGAAAAGCCGTCAGCTCACCGTGGGCCTCGGGGCCGGGTACTCCTTCAAATTCCCCGGCTCCGTTTCGCCGGAAGAACGCCAGGACGGGGCCGTCAGGGGAGATTCAGCTCCTTAAGCTTCGCCATGACGAGCTTCAGGGTGTTCCATGCCGGGCGCTTGAGCTCGGGATTCTTGATGATGGTGATCGGGTGCTCGATGTTGTACCAGAAGACATCGGCGCTCATTTTGATTATCCGCTGGAGGGGCATGATATCGCCGAAGACCAGGGCGACGCGCGGGGCGAGGACCTCGATTTCCCGCATGATGATGCGCTCGCAGTTGCTCACCACCTGGCTCGGCTTGAGCACCGGGTCCCTCACCTCGCACTTGACCAGGTTCGTGATGTAGCTTGCCGAGAAATCGATGCCCGCCGACCCGAGCATTTTTTTCATGAGCTCCACCGATTCGGCGCGGAGCATTTTTTTCTCGACCAGGTTGACCAGGGGGGGAGAATTGAGAATCACCATCACGCGGTTCTCGCCGGTGCCGATTCCCATCTTCTTTTCCGACGCCCCGGGACACCTGTTGCACTCCTCGATGAGCCCGCGCAGGTCGCCGTCATCCCTCCGTCCCGCCGGCGGCGCCTCCCTGTCGAGCCATTCCACCAGCCGCGCGCGTTCTTCCTCCCCCCGGTAGAGAAGTATTCTCCCCCGAAACGAAGGGTGCGTCAACAGAACCGCGAGATCATGTTCGACGGACCCTCTCTCCATGTCACCGCGCATCGCTTTCAAAAACGGGGACCCCTAGATGCGGTCGGCGTTGATGCCGTACTGCTTCATTTTCCTGTGAAGATTTGTTCTCTCGATCCCGAGCTCCTTCGACGCGGCGGTCACGTTCCCCTCGCTTTTTTTCAATGCCCGGATGATGAAATCCTTTTCAAAGTCCTCGCGCGCCTTTTTTAGGGAGGAGATGTCACGCGTCATGAAATCATCGTAGTCATACGACTCCATGTGCTTGCGGATATCGTCCCGGCCGATAACCTCTCCCGGGACCATTATGCTCAGCCGCTCGATCATGTTTTTCAGCTCCCTGACGTTGCCCGGCCAGCTGTGCCGGGAAAGCTCCTTCATCCCCGCCTTGTCAATCTGCTTGAGCCCGATGCCGTGCTCCTGGGAAAAGCGCTCGAGGAAGTAATCGACGAGCATCGGAAAATCCTCCATCCTCTCGACCAGGTTCGGCATGTGTATGGGAATCACGTTCAGGCGGTAGTAGAGGTCCTCCCTGAAGGTGCCCTCCTCCACGGCCTTTTTCACGTCAACGTTCGTCGCGGCGATTACCCGCACATCGACGGTGAGGGTCTCGTTACCCCCCACGCGCTCGAACTGGTTTTCCTGGAGCACCCTGAGGACCTTGGCCTGGGCCGCAAGGCTCATGTCGCATATCTCGTCGAGGAACATGGTGCCGTTATCGGCGAGCTCGAACTTCCCCATGCGCCGGCTTATGGCCCCGGTGAAGGCCCCCTTCTCATGACCGAAAAGCTCACTCTCAATCAACTCGTGGGGTATCGCGGCGCAGTTCACCTTGACGAAAGGCTTGTCCATCCTCCGGGAACGGTAATAAATCGCGCGGGCAACCAGCTCTTTGCCGGTCCCGCTGTCACCGGTGATGAATACCCGGGCGTTGGTCTTCCCCGCGGTTTCGATTATATCGCGTATCTCCTGGATCCTCGGGGAGTTCCCGATCATCTCGTCGTCAACATGGAACTCCTTCCGCAGCTTGATGTTCTCCCGCTTGAGACGCATGTGCTCAAGGGCGTTGTTGACGGAGGTGATCACGCGCTCCATGGCCAGGGGCTTCTGGATGAAGTCATAGGCCCCGAGCCTGGTGGATTTCACCGCGATGTCGATTGATCCGTGACCGGAAATCATGATCACCGCTATCTCCCTGTTCAGGTTCTTGATCCGCTCAAGGAGGTCTATCCCGTCCACGTCGGGAAGCCACACGTCGAGTATCGCCAGGTCAACATCGTTCGTTTTAAGCAGTTCCATCGCTTCCTCGCCGGTCCTGCCCGAATACACGATATGCTCCTCGTCCTGGAGAATCGAGCTGAGGGTCTTGATGATGTTAATCTCGTCGTCGATTACTAGAATCTTTGCCATGTCAGGTCCCATCCTTTTGATCCGCCGGAAGATCGATTATGAACTCGGTGCCCCTGCCCGGTTCCGATCTGCACGTGATATCCCCCCGGTGCTCCACGATGATCTTATGCACGATTGCCAGGCCCAGACCGGTTCCCGATGACTTGGTAGAAAAACCCGGCTGGAATATCTTGTCCCGGTTGAAATCCTTGATTCCCTCGCCGTCGTCGCGTATGGATATCCTCACGACCTGCCCGCCCTCGGCGGAGACCATTTCGGATTTAATGTAAATATTGCCCGATTCACCCACGGCGTCAACGGCATTTTGCAGGAGGTTATTCAATGTCTGCTTCATCAGCATTCTGTCAATATAGATTTCAGGTATACGCCCGTCGATCTCCACGTGGAAGGAGATGTTTTCATGGCCGGAGAAGAGGTTCACGCAGTTCTCGATCAGGTCGTTGATATCATCGTTTTTGGGCTTCATTTCGGGAAGACGGGCAAACTCCGTGAACTCGCTCAATATGTTCATCAGGACCCCCACTTCCTCGATGATGGTTTCCGTGCCGGAGAGTACGATGTTCCGGATGTCGGGGTGGTCCTCGATATACCGCTTCCGTATCCGCTCCGCGGAAAGACGTATAGGCGTAAGGGGGTTCTTTATCTCGTGCACTACCCTGCGCGCCATTTCACGCCAGGCCTCCAGCCTCTGCTTCTGGTACAGGAGCTTTCGGTTGCGATTCAGTTCGTAGACCATGCGGTTGAATGACTGGAAGAGGGTGCCGAGCTCATCGTCGGATTCCCGGGACAGGGTGATGTCAAAATTGCCCCGGGCAAGCTCCTTCGTGGCATCCGAGAGCTGGATAACGGGCCTGGTGATGTTCTTGGAAAGGTAGAGGCTCACCAGCACCGAGACGAGTATGATGAAAAGGGTGAGCCCGAAAAGGTAGAGGCCCGCATTGCTTTTCAAATCGTTGATGATACTCGCCAGGCGATTGTGGTCGGCCATGGACATGGAAAACAGCTCGTGGCGGACCGCCACGGCATCGGGGACCTTGCTGCACAGCACAAGGAGATAGCCTCCATGGCGCATTGATCCCGCCAGATAATCACTGCCGTCAATGTTAACCTTGTCGATCCGTGTCCCCGCTCCCCTGTCCGAAACACGATAAAAATCAGCCATGGGCCCTTCTATCTTCGCTGCGGAATGGCCCAGGGTGTTGAGGCCCGCGGGGCCGTCGTGGAAGATGAGAACCGTGAAACCCTTCATGGAGTAAATGCGGCGAAGGTATTCCCTTCCTTCACTGCTGGCGGGCGACAGGGCGCCCCTCTCCACCTGGTACCCAAGGGCATCGAGCTCACCCTGGATGATATTCCTCATCTGGATCACGGGCTCGTTGGTCATGGTGATCGCCTCTTTCAGGGCGCCTGTGGTGTTGTCGATGATGAGCCCCGAAAGTGTCTGGTTCAGGAGATAGTTCGACGTGAACACGACGGGGAGCGAGGGAAGCACCGCGACGAACACGAAGGCGATGGCCATCTTGTTTCGAATGCTCGACCCTATCTGGTCCGCCCCGGTGTACAGGTTCTGGCGGAGCGACATGACGATGAAATAGAGGGCGGCGACAAGGGGCACCGTCATTACGGCATAGATGAAGAGCTCGTGCCCCTGCACGACCATTACGCTCGTGCCGGGGAACAGGCCGATGATGAGTATCGAAATGAACACGAAAATGCCGACCAGGAACAGCACGTCCTGGACCCTGGCATCCTCGGGAAAGAGCTTAATTTTTCGGAGAAGGTTCTTCATCGAGCCTGAAGTTGTTTTCTATCATTGACACGATCGAATCAACCGCTTCTTTCTCGCCCTCGCCATGGGCGCGCACGATCAACCGGGAGCCCGAGGCGATCGCCAGGCCCAGCACGGACATGATCGACTTGCAATCCGCCTCCATCGTTCCCCTCACGAGGGTGACATCGCACGGGTACTTCATTGCCGTTTTCACGATCATCATGGCGGGCCTGGCATGCACACCGGCATCTCCGTTCACGATCACTTCACGTTCGGTCATGCTCCCGCACCACTCCCTTCTTCAACGACTCCTGGATGCTCCTGTCGAGCTCCCGGGCGGTAAATATGCCCTGCTTCTTCAGCCTCTGGTTCAGGGCGGCAGTTTCAACGATAATTGGTATATTCCGTCCGGGGCGGACCGGCACCATGATACTGGATACGTCGAGATCGAGAATTGAATACGTCATCTCCTCGAGGCCCAGTCGATCGTATTCCTTGTTCTGGTCCCATTCTTCCATGATGACAACGAGTTCGACCCGTTTCCGGTCACGGACCGAACGGATGCCGAAAACGTCCTTCACGTTTATTATGCCAAGTCCGCGGATCTCCATGTGGTGTTTCAGAACAGGCGCCCCCGAACCCATCAGTATGGCCTCGTCAACGCGCTTGATTTCCACCAGATCATCGGCTATGAAGCGATGCCCGCGCTCTATGAGTTCGAGGGCGCATTCGCTTTTACCGACGCCGCTGCGGCCGATCAGGAGGACCCCGATGCCGTACACGTCAACGAAGGTGCCGTGAATCGTCTTCGTGGGTGCGAAGGCCTCGTTCAGGAGGTAGACAACGGAGGTTATGAACTTGGTGGTATCCCTGCTCGTGACGAAGACCGGGACCCCCTTCTTTTCCGCAAATTCGACAAAGATGGAATCGGGCTCATTGTCGTGGGTGAAGATGCAGCAGAGGACGTCGTAGGAAAAAAATTTTTCCAGGACCCGTTTTTTATCCGTCGTATCGAGCTGTGAAAGATACGCGCACTCCCCGAGCCCGAATATCTGTATGCGGTCGTAGGCGAAAAAATCATAAAATCCCGCCAGGGTCAGTCCCGGCCTGTTGAAATCCCCGTCCCGTATCTCCCTCTCAAGACCCGAAGCTCCGGCGACCAGACGCATGTGAAGATCGATCGAGCCGGTTTCTTCAAGAAAATCCTTCACCCGAACTCTCGTATTCATGGGAACCGCCGTAAGGCCCGCACCGGCCGCGGTGACCTTGTAGTATCATCTCTTATCCGGGGGGACACTGCGCCCGCAGCACCCCTCCGCGAGAAGCCATATCCCCGGGGATACGCCGCCGCACAGCCGGTATCCGCGCGGCATCCCGCCGTCTTCCCGGGGCATTTACCGGGCGTGGATATATGCCCCTTCCCGTGGCAAACAGATGCCCCGGGCCATATTCTGTATCCCCGTTGTAACTCCCTGGGAGAAACGACGGTCCGCGGTCCGGCTAGAAGGCCGGCACCATGACTTCGTACCGATCGCCGTTCCTGGATATTATGTTGAAGTAGTCGGAATCGGTATTGTAAAACGGCATGAAGGAACGTGACGATTTATCCATTTCCAGGATCGCCTCGTTCAGGGTACACGTGGTGAAATCGCTGCCGCCGAGTTTCTTGAATTTGATTTTCGGGCTAGTCCGTGAATCATCGAACACATCAAGCTCATAGGAGATGAATTTCCCCGACTTGTGCCCCTTCCCCT
>CAZKPR010000218.1:0-5907 GCA_964554685.1 uncultured Leptospirales bacterium
CGTCATTATGTCAAGAAAATATTATCGATCTTGCCTAGAGAAAGGATACAAGATTTCTTCCATTGCGTTTCGACAGGTAGAGGGCCCTGTCCGCCCGTTCGATAAGTGAATTTTTCGACCCGTCGATCTCGTGGTCAAACTGGGTCACGCCTATGGAGATAGTTGAAGCGAGGTCCCTGTCATCATATCGCACGAGCATTTTTTCGATATTCTGCCGTATCCTCTCGGCCACGATGAGAGCCTCGTGTATTTCCGTGCCGGGGAGAATCACGGCGAATTCTTCCCCCCCGTAACGGGACGCAACGTCGCTCTGTCGAATACTTTCCTTGATTATCCTCGCCACGTTTACCAGCACAATGTCACCCGCCTGGTGGCCATACGTGTCATTGAAATCCTTGAAATGGTCGATATCGGCCATGATGACTGAAAGTGGCCGGCTCAGCTTGGTGGCGCGGTCGATTTCCTCGACGATGAGCGTCTGGAAATAGTGGTGGATCTTCAGCTTGGTCATCATGTCGGTGGTCGCCATTTCGTAGAGCGTGGCGTTATGTATCGCGATACTCGCCAGGGACGCGATATGGAGCAAAAATTCCCTGTCAGACTCGGAAAATTCTTTCTCGATAAGGCGATCTCCGAGGATGATTATTCCATTGAGAGATCCCTTGCTTATGAGGGGAACTATCAGTGACGGGGAGAGGAGCGCGAGTATCTCCATGGAATGGTCCGGTATGGTTCCCTTTTGAAGGTCGTCAAGTGTATAACAGCGTAAACTCTTTTCAATGAAACGAATCACCTGGCAATCAGGCGGGAGGTCGTAGTCGATTGAATGATCGAGTTCGAAACCACGGTAGTTCCTGTGGAGACTGAAATTATCATGGCCGATTCCCTTTTTTAAGAAGATGCCGGCTCCCGCGAGTACCATCTGCCCCATGCATGTGAGGAGTATGGACTCGATGAGGTTGTTGTATTCGAGGGTGGAGTTCAGTCCCTTGCTTATCTCGATAAGCTGTTTGAGATCGTATATTTTCCGCTCGTATTGCTCGATCTCAACGGGGAAGTTAATGATTTCATCCATTTCGTCGTTCGTGCCCATCATGTCAATCCTGAGTAAAGCGGAGGATGGCCTCGCGCAGGTTCAACCTCCCATCGTAGAGCGCCTTGCCTGTTATACAGCCCATGAGTCCGGGTAACGCCAGGTCATGCAGCCTCTGGATATCTTCCATGGACGCGATGCCGCCCGATGCGACGAGCTCGATATCCGGGAACACCGTGAGCAACCCGGATACGGCGTCGATGTTCGGTCCGGAGAGCATCCCGTCCGTGGCGATATCGGTATGGATGAAACGAGACAATCCCTTTGCGCGCAGGTTCCCGATGACATCCGGGGCCATTAAAGATGATGTCTCCTTCCAGCCGTGCGTGGCGACCATGCGGTCGCGCGCGTCAATCCCGGCGACCAGGAAATCGGAAAACCGTCCGATTAACTCCGCGGACTCATCCTGGAGAAGGATGGTGCCGAGAATCACTCGTCGTATTCCCGCGTCGATGTACGCCTGTATCGCGCCGGCAGTGCGTATGCCTCCGCCGATCTCCACCGGTACGGAAACCGCGCGCGATATGGCGGCAACGGTGGCATGGTTTACGGGCATTCCCTGGAAGGCACCGTCGAGGTCAACGACGTGGATCAACCGTGCCCCGGCATCCTGAAACTCAAGAGCCATATCAACGGGGCTGTCGGAATAAACAGTCTGCTTATCGGGATCCCCCTGTACCAGGCGGACGCATTTGCCGCCCCTGATGTCAATGGCGGGTATTATCAGCATAACGAGCTCACGAAATTCTCAATGATCCTCAGTCCGGCGGAATGGCTTTTCTCAGGGTGGAACTGCGTCGCGATCAGGTTTCCCCGTCCCACGATGCACGGGAACATCTTCCCGTAGTCAGCCTCTCCGATAACACACGAAGTATCGTCGGTTCGGGGAAAATATGAATGAATAAAATAAAAATAACTCCCCGTTTCAATCCCGCGAAGAAAGCGTGACTCCATGGTGAGGTGCACCCTGTTCCACCCCATGTGAGGGACCTTCAGGCCGTTGCCCGGGAACCTGATCACCTCGCCGGAAATGAGATCGAGCCCATCATGCGAGCCGAACTCCTCGCTCATGGAAAAGAGAAGCTGGAATCCGAGGCATATTCCGAAGAAGTGTCCGCCTTTTCTGATAAAATCCTTTATGGGATCGATCCAGCCTCTTTCCGTAAGGTGACTCATGGCCATCCCGAATGCGCCGTCTCCGGGCATGATGAGTGCCGATGAATCGTCCACGCATTTCGGATCCGAGGAAATCCTTACGTCCCGCGTGAAGAGTTCCACGGCCTTTGTTACGGAACGAAGGTTGCCCATCCCGTAGTCAATAACCGTTATCATAGGCTCCCTTTCGTTGACGGGACAACTCCACCGAGGCTTTCGTCGATCTCTATTGCCTTTCGAAGAGCGATGCCAAGGCTCTTGAATATTGTCTCGTGGACGTGATGCCTGTTCTGCCCGTACGAGACGGACACATGGAGGTTGATGCCCGCGTTGATCGCGAAGGCCCGGAGGAACTCATCGGTCAGTTCCTCGCTGTATGATCCGATCGAACCGTTAAGGACCGGGCCGGTATACTTGTAAAAGGGCCTACCAGACAGATCAATCGCGACCATGGTGAGAGCGTCATCCATGGGGACCGTGGCGTCACCGAAGCGCCTTATGCCGGCCTTTCCACCAAGGGCCTCACGAAAGGCGGTGCCGAGTGCTATGCCGACGTCTTCAACAGAGTGGTGGTCGTCTATCTCGCGGTCACCATGGCAGGTGAGCTCAAGGCTGAATCTGCCGTGGGTGGCCAGGGATTCTAGCATGTGATCAAAGAATGGGACGCCGCTTTGTATGATCGATTTCCGTGGACCGTCGAGACGACGTTCGATCTTGATGTCCGTTTCCTTTGTTTTCCTCTTTACCGATGCCGTACGTTCCATGTGATTCCGCCTGATAGTGCGATAAAAACATCGCCATGTCCGTTTACCGGTTATCCTTTTACCAGAGGGCCGAACAAAGTCAAGTTATAAAATTGTGGAGCTGAATTCAATGGCCCGTTATGGGAATGCTCGGAACCGCACTGCGGGGAACCGTGCCAATGATAAGGATCCATCCGGATTTTTTATATGTAAAGCAGGCGAACCTTCTGCCGTCCGGGAACCATCGCGGGCGGGAAGCCAGTAACCCGGGAAGTTTCAACTGAAGGTTTTCGCCGGATCCAGCGTTATACCAGAAGATTGCCGACTCGCCCTGTCTCTCCGATCTATAAAGGATTGAAACGCCGTCAGGGGAAACAGAAGCATGCATATCGTTGCCTCCGGAGTCGAGGGCCATCGAGCTTTTTCCGGTACGGAGATCGTGCATGAAAATCGAGCATGCATTGTGGCGGTAGTCCCCAACCGCGCTTCTGTTCGAAGAATAGACAACCCTGCCGCCATCAGGCGTGAATGAGGGATGAGATTCAAAAAATGCGTCGTCCGTAAGCCTTGAAATTTTCGCCGTTTCGCGGTCGACGATGTAGATGTCCGAAGAAGACGAGCCCACGGCGGAAAAGACGATACGATTTCCGTCGGGTGAAAACGATGGGTGCATGACGACGCTGAAGGGAAGTGATATCACCTGGGTGATAACGCTTGATCGCGTATCGAGCATGCAGAGGGCGGGTCCGCTTCTGCCCGAAACGGCGAAAAGCAGAACCACGCCATGGTTATCCCATGAAAGATTGTTCTCGTCATGTGTCACGACATGGGTGCCCGGCCTGAAAAGCGAGCCGGTTAAGCCAATGGTTCTCTCCAGCGCGCCTCCTCCGGTATCGTGGATGCGGATAACGGGATCCGCTGACCCGCGCTCCAGGAAAGCGATGCGCCGTCCATCGGAGGAAACGGCGAGCATGCCGCCCTCCCTGGCGCATCGATCAATTGCGACGGGAATATGAATAAAACGAAGTGCATCGTCATCGAGTTCCTGCGGGTGTCGTGACGTGTGATACTCATTCCATTCGCGCTTCAGCCTTTCATCACCAATGCCGGTAACGGAGGCGAGGGATTTCTCGATATCCCCTGTTTCGCCGAATTCCCGAAGGAGATTTCCCAGGGCGCGGCTCCCGAATCGAGAATCAAGGAAATGAAAAAAAGCAGGGCCATGCGATTCCATCTCCCTGCCCATGGCAAGTGACAGGCCGGCATCCCGCGTGTGACCGGTTTCCGCCGGGATGGTGTATGCATCAACGGGCCGATCTCCTTCGGCAATATAGCGCGCCATGCTGCTGCGCATCCATGGGGGCATCCCGCGACGCGACGAAAGCTCACGCGTGCCTGGAGTTCCATGGAGGATGTCACTCTGAAACGAAAGAGCGATTTCCAGGGACAGGCGCCTTTTGCAATCGGCATAAGATCCGTTGAAGGGGATAATGGCGCCGGCACCGGGGCGTGTGGAAAGTGTCTGGTTCACCGGGGCGACCCGAATGGCGATTACCCTGCGCATGTCATGGGCAAGCAGATCTGCGATGCGTTCGTATTCCTGCTCTGCAATTCCGGATACCCGCATTGCCAGATCGTCCATTCCCATCGGGACGCGTATATCGAAATGAAGGGTGGAACTGGTCTGCCACGCAGTCGTGTTGACGCGCGGCAATCGTCCTGTCCTCGTGCCGCATGCTGCGATCGCGATGCACAGGATGAAGACATGCAAGGCCGTAAAGCGGCTCAAAGAACCTGGTCGTCCTTGCCGAGGAAATAGAGGGATTTTATCTCTTCCGCGGATACTCTCCCCTCCGACAGTATCTCAAGACTGCCACCGCTAATGTCAATAATCGAGGGTGGGGTGTGTTCCCTGCATAATTCATCAATGATGAGCATGAGATCGATTTTCCCGTCTAAAGATGAGACGATATCCTTCCTGCGGTATACCGCAGTATTGCGGGAATCGACAAGGGGAATATAAAAAAGGGGTATGCCCGTGCGCTCGATGATGTCCTGCGTGTAGTGGCTTCGCGGCATGCGTACCATGACGGAACGGTCCTTCTTGACGGCACTCTTCATGACAACGGTTATTTCACCGGGCCAGACGCGGTGAAGGAAATCGAATTCAAATTTTCCGATTGAAGCGACTTCATCCAGCATTTTGAAGGAAGATATGATGCACACGCTGTCCGGCGATCTCGCCTCGCCGTGTCGCTTCACCAGTTCCTGAACCGAACGCTTATCCTTTGAAAGGAACCCGTACATGAAATCAACGGGAATGACAACGGGCTTGCCCGCCCGAAGTACTTCAGCTATCCTTTCTGATACAGAGGCGTCGAGCGTCCCGTCTTTTTTCAGACGCTTCAATGTAATGATGTTCGTTTTCATGCCTGCCAGGGATTATCGCCGAGGGAATCTTCATGTTTTTTTCTTGATTTCCATCCGTAAATTAAAAAGGTAACGACCGAGGAAACGGAAATCACGATCCATGCTATTCGAAGGTACGCAATGGTCTGGCCGCGAAGAGCAGACGCGCTCCTTGCAGCCGATTCGGTAGTGGCCCGGTCGTCCCCCGTTATTGACAACACCCTGTCGCCCGGCCTTATGTATCCGGAATGAAGGGTATCTTCAGGAGGATACGTGCCCGCACGATAGACCTCGAGCACATTTCGCAGCCTCTCATTCTCCATTTCGAGGGAACGGTTGTTTTCAGCTATCTCCGTCTTCGATCGTTCGATAGTCATTCGTTCAAGAATGCCACCATCGCTGAAAACGATGAAATAGACAGATGTGGAGATGAGTATGGCCGCGTAAAGGGCCATCCGACGCCTTCCCCTATCCAATATTGACAAAGATTCCCTTTCCGGAAAATTT
>CAZKPR010000219.1:0-5846 GCA_964554685.1 uncultured Leptospirales bacterium
CCTGTCGTTCTCATACACCTTCGTGGAAGGCGTTGTCCCGGCCATGATATTGCAGAAAAGGCATCCCATGTCAATCTCCCCACACGATGAATTGCCGGTGTGCCCGGATAGGCTATATGGCCATGGAAATCGCCTGAAAGTCAAGGATAAATACTAAAACAAGTACCCGGGAATCATGGGGCGGGTAAGCGTATCCTTGATATGAGTTGACAGCGGAAAGGCGGGGCGTCTCCATGTCGGAAATGAAGACCATAAATGACATCAGGGCCGTGGTGTATGAGCGCGGGGACAGGGAAAACGAGATCGTGCGCCGATTCCTCTCCAGGGTCGGAATAATTGCAAGGGAATACGATGACGCCGCGGGACCCGGCGCTTAGGTTTTGGGGGTGTAACGCGAAAGCAAATCGTCGAAATAATCCGTAATATTTTTGGGTTTAAATGGAAGGATGGGCCATCAATGCCCGGGGTCGCGCGGTATGATATGCTGCAATTACCGGCTTCTCAATATTGGGTTCAACTGCCTCTATGACTGCGCCTACTGCTTTCTCAACTACTATCTCAACGCATTCGGGATTGTGCAGTTCATCGACATCGATTCCTCGCTTCTCCTGGCGGGACCGGTCGTCAACGACGGGAACGGTTTGGTGCGACGTGTCGGCACCGGGGAATACACCGATTCCCTGATGCTCGACGACGTGACGGGCATTGGGGAGTCCCTCATCTTCGAAGCCGCGCGGATGCCGGGGGTTTTTCTCGAATTTAAAACTAAATCTGACAACGTGGCGCATCTTCTCGATATCAGGGAGAAGGGCAATACCGTCCTCGCGTGGTCGTTAAACACGCCGGAGTGCATTGAGCGTTACGAGGCGGGCACGGCCTCCCTGGAAAGACGCATTGAAGCGGCGGCGGCCGCAAGCCGTGCCGGATATCTTGTGGCGTTTCATTTCGATCCAATTATATTCTCCTGTGGCGACGTGTCTGATTACCTGGAACTGGTGGACAGGGTTTTCGCCCGCGTGGACCCGGGGCGTGTCGCCTGGGTCTCCCTTGGCTGTTTCCGCCACAGCCCGGGTTTCAAGGAATTCTCGCGGAGAAATCCCTCGTGCCGCGGCCTGACGTCACCGGAGATGTTTCCCTGTGAAGACGGCAAGTACCGTTATTTCAGACCACTTCGTGTGGCCGCCTACGGGTCACTCTCAAAAAGAATACGTTCCCTGGCGCCCAGGGCCTTTGTCTATCTCTGCATGGAGTCCGGGAGCGTATGGCGGGAGGCCATGGGAGTACACTACGGTGATTCAGATGAGCTGGAGCGGGCATTCAGCGACCATCTTAAAACTCATTTCACATGATCACCGCGGGAAAACCGGCGAGGTATTCCACGGATGCGCCCCGGCGTGCAGGGTCATAATTGGGTGAACCGCAATAAATGTGTTGACCAAAATATGGGTCCATGCTCATTCTTTATGCATTCAACGCACGGCCATTTCATCCGCGGCGCCACGCGCCACAAGGCATATTGATCCCTGGAGATTTCACGGTTGGACGAGAAGGATTACAAAGAGTGCAGGAGAGAGCTGAAGCAGGTTGCTGCGATGCTCGATCAGCTTTACGCATCGGTCGGTGTCGATGAGCTCAAGAAGAGGGCGGCTGAACTGCACGGCATGACGCTGAAAGAGGATTTCTGGCAGGACAAGGACCTTTTCGCGCAGACGAACCGTGAATTGAGCGCCCTCCGGAGAAGGATCGAACCCTTTGATAACCTGACTGCGGAACTGAACGAGTCCATGGAGCTTTTCGAAATGGCCATGCAGGACAGGGACACGGGGATCCTGGATGAGATATGCGGGAAACTCGAGGGATTCCGGGGGAAGTACGATGTGATCGAAAACCTCGAGCTTCTGTCGGGTGAAGACGACTTCAACAACGCCTTCGTGACCATTCATCCCGGGGCCGGGGGGACGGAGTCCCAGGACTGGGCGAGCATGCTCTTCAAGATGTACTACCGGTGGGCTGAAAACAAGGGGTACTCCATAGACGTCGTCGACTATACACCCGGCGATGAGGCGGGAATAAAAAGCGCCACCATGCTGATCAGGGGGGATTACGCCTACGGTTTTCTCAAGTGCGAGAAGGGTATTCACCGCCTTGTCCGGATCTCGCCCTTCGACGGCAACAAGCGCCGTCACACATCCTTTGCGTCAGTCGAGGTCATGCCGGAGGTTTCGGAGGATATCGACATCGAGATACGTGAGTCGGATCTCCGTATCGACACGTACCGGTCCTCGGGCGCCGGGGGTCAGCATGTGAATAAAACCGACTCGGCGGTGCGGATCACCCATCTTCCCACGGGGATCGTGGTGCAGTGCCAGAACGAGCGCTCCCAGCACAAGAACAAGTCATTCGCGATGAAGGTGCTCAAGGCGCGTCTCTATGAGCTCAGGCAAAGGGAACTGGAGGAAAAACAGCAGGAAAAGGCGGGCCAGAAAAAGGACATCTCATGGGGAAACCAGATCAGGTCCTACGTTTTCCAGCCGTATACCATGGTAAAGGACCATCGCACCGGCGAGGAAACGGGAAGTGTTGAATTCGTTTTTGACGGTGATATCGATCGCTTTATATACGCATATTTAAGGAGAAGGCAGGCCGGCGGTCCGGCTCACGGGGCGCCCCCGAGCTGACCTATCGGCCGATCGCGGATGAAGGTCACGACAGGTCAGCTATCACGACTCTTCGAGGCATACGGCGAGGGGATCGAGATAAAGTATTTCGACAATGTCGTTATCGAGGGGAACAGCTGTCTCTCGGGGGACCTGCTCATACCGGCGCATATCCCGAAACTCGAAGAAAACAACATCGACACCGTTGAAGTGTTCTACACGCCGCACCTCTATGACCTGCTCTCCCGTGAGTTTCCCGCTGATTTCCGAAAGCCCTTCGGCCGCCTGAGGCTTCCGGAAATGGACCGGCTCCTCGAGGAGCTGCGGGACGCAAATGCCCATACGAGACGAAGACGTTACCTTCGCATGGTGGGTGATATCTACGGAATCGATCCTCAAGCGGGGAAGAGGGTGATTCTCCTCCATCACAATGAACCCCTCGACATGAAGAAATGGAACGACCTGAAGCGTGAGATCGACCGAAGCCAGCAGTTCCTCTACAGGAATTCCGAGGTTCCAATAATTATTTTTACCGACCTGAAAAGCGCTGACGGGAAGCGTTTCGTCGATCGTTTCAGCATCAATGCGGATCTCATTTCCCTGCTCGTGACGAGGTCTCAGGAGCCGGGAACGACGATAGCTCCCGATTTCGTCCCCACGGAGGACGTAATTTCCGTTACGGAGCCTCCGCTTCTCCTCGAGGAGTACGTCAGGAGCAACGCGCGGATGATCATCATTGGAGAGGAATTGGACGAAATTTGCAAGAGGGCCCTCCTTGAGGTGCGCAATTATGACCGGTACGTGCGACTCCTCGTGGTCCCGGCCCTGAACAGGGACAATACAATGGATTTTTTCAGGCAGGTACAACTGGTGTACCTGCACGATCGATGGAAATAGAATGGCAGGTGTGTTCGAAGGGAGCGCCCATGAAACAGAAACTGTCAAAATACCTCAACCCCATGGATTTCAGCAGCTCGATCGAGAAGGAAATCGGCTCGATCGATTTCGATGCCACCTCGTTGAATCCCTCCAGGAGAAAGGAAAAGCTTTTTCTGCGGAATTTTACGTCGGATGGTCTCTACACCATCATGAAGAAGGTGGGTCTCGTCCAGCATCTTGAAAAAAAGGGGTTCAAGGGTCTTACGGTGGATATCGATATCGATGATGCGTATATCCATTACATGAAGCTTTATTGCGATAAAACCCCCGAACCGGAGTGCCTCCTGATCGATCTAAGGCTGAGCGAGTCTCGGTTCCTTCCTGATAAACGGTTTTTCGAGGACCAGCAGCAGGCCGTCTATGACATGATCGTCATCGAGTGGCTTTCGGCCCAGGACCCGAGGGGTGTTTTCCGCAAGGACAAGCCGCAGCTGCCGGGCCAGGGGAAACCGGGTCTCGGTGTGCTCAATTTTTGTTTCGAGATGATGTATATCGTTGCAAGGGAGGTGATCAAGGACGGTTTCCTTGACATCCCGGAGCATATGCATGGCGCAATAATGTACTCACGGAAATTCAAGTTTTTCGACCCTGCGCATGAAGCGATCATACGCGCGATTATGAGGGACCTTGATGGCTATTCGCTTTCCGACATCTCCTGGGGCATAATGACCCAGACAATAATCGAGGAACACAAAAACGCGCCCCAGGTTTACGCACCTTCCGAACAGATATTCTACGTATCCGACAGGATGCGGGATTACTATCATTCCAAGAAATATCTTTCCGTGTACAACAAGTACTATCGACTCAAGCGCTATCGCTTCGAGTATGATGAGATGGTTAAGAGGCGCCAGGCGTTCCTTGCATCGAAGGGAACCCCTGGTCCCGCCGCGGGGCCCTGAGCCGGAGCCGGCCCTTCATTCGTCCCGGGGCAGTTTCAATCCCCGTATCCGGGCAATGCCCTCGATATGCTGCCGCACCTCCCGGGTGGCCGATTGCATGGCCTCCCCGAGGCGTTTTCGTTCGTGGAGGAGCCGCTCCAGAAGGGTGCGTACCTCGTCACGGTGCGCGACAAGTTCCCGCGCCGGGGGTTCGTTTTCATCAAGCATTCTGAAGAGGTCCCTTCGCGGTACGCCGATTATCCCGCCGAGAGATTCCTCGTTTCGCGCGATGTCGAAGTCGATGCAATCGATCTCGTCCATGATGGCATCATCCTCGATGAGGATGGAGCTGACCCGTTCAATGTTTTCGGATTTCAGGTAATGGGTTTTGTCCGATTCGCTCAGCAGGAGCCGGTGAAGGAGCGCTTTCTTTCTGTCTAAAAGCCGGCACAGTTCCCGGACACCGGCGGCGACATCATCCCTCAACGCTGAAGCTGCCTTTCGAGGCGGCGCTGTTTTTGTCCGATGCGGTTTCATGGGCCGATATCTTGTCCCATGCGTCGCGGAGATCTTTCAGGAGTTTTATCACCGATTCGACGATGGCCGCGTCTTTCTTGATGTTCGCCTCGAGGAGTGTTTTCTTGAAATACAGATAGAGGTTGAAGAGGTTCTGGGATATCTCCCCTCCGTCCTTCATGTTGAGTGAAAGCAGAAGTTCTGTAATGATATCCTGGGCCTTGATGATGTTCTGGTTCGCGATGTCGTAGGTTCGGGGATCCATGTTCTCAACCGCGATGGTGAGGAACTTGATCGCACCGTCATAGAGCATGACGATGAGCTTGCCCTGGTTGGCGGTCGCGATCTGTGTTTTCTTGTACTCGTCGAAAGGGTTCTTTTCCGGCATTGCCATGGACTCCCCCGGATTTAAATGATCGGGACGGGTTCATCCGTCCCTCAGCGCCGCGGGAGCGGGTCTCCCCCGGCGTAACGTCTGCTCCTTACCTATTATCGTAAGGTGCGGCCCCCTTCTGAAACAATAATTGGGCCACGCCATATCCGACAACAATAATATACATAGTTTTTCGGTCCGTGTCGAGAAAATACACCGCGGGAGCTGAAACCAGGCACGACAAGTACTCCCCGGGAGGCCCGGTCAGTCATCCGGGCGACATGATCACCGTGCGAAGGCCGCTTCAATGCGGTTCAGAATCTCCCTGTACTTCTCAAGGGTCTTCATGGTGACTTCCTCGGGGAGCGGCGGTGGCGGTGAATTCTGGTCCCAGGATGTCGTTTCAAGGTACTCCCTGATAAACTGCTTGTCGAAGCTTTCCGGGGACGTCCCCGTACGGTATGATGTACGGTACCAGAA
>CAZKPR010000220.1:0-1505 GCA_964554685.1 uncultured Leptospirales bacterium
ATGCGTGCCGCCGCTTGTTCGATTCCCGTTTGTTGAAAGGTTCTCGACTTTATCGTCCAATCCTGTACCATGGCAGAATCAGCCGGCGCGTCATGACGTTTCGGCCCCATGACCCGCGGATAGTGAGGGAATTCATCAATGCTGGAACTCGTCCTTGTCATCACGGGACTCATCGCCGTGTCGTTTCTCTGCTCGCTTCTCGAGTCGGTGATCCTCTCGCTGAGCAGGCCCTATATCCAGGTTCTCGTGGACCGGAAGCGGCGTTCGGGCAGACTCCTGAAAAAGATGAAGGAGCGGATCGATGCTCCCATCGCGGCCATCCTCACCCTCAATACCATCTCCCACACCGTGGGGGCCGCCCTGTCCGGGGCCATCGCCGTTGAGCTCTTCGGTGTCCGGTGGATGGGCGTGTTCTCCGCGGTGCTCACCCTTCTTATACTGATACTCTCGGAGATTATACCCAAGACCATCGGGGCGCGGTTCTGGAAGGAGCTGAGCCCCGCGAGCGCCTACATCCTCAGGGTCATGATACTTATGCTGTCCCCGCTCATCATACCCATCAATGCGATTTCGCGCGCACTCACGAAGGGAAGCATCGGCGACCACGTGAGCAAGGCCGAGATCTATAATTTTGTAAGAATAGGCTACCACCAGGGGGTCCTCGACCAGACGGAGCTCGGCCTGGTGGAGAACCTCTTCAGCATGAGAGATGTGCGGGTGAAGGAGATCATGACGCCCCGCCCCGTCGTGACATGGCTTTCCGGGGAACAGTCCGTCGGGGAGCTCAGGGGGAAGGCGGCGTCCCTGAGGTTTTCCCGCATACCCCTCTATGACGGCGCGGAAAACCGCGTAACCGGGGTGGTGCTCCGGCGTGACATCATGGACCGCCTCGCCGGGAAGAAGCATGAGGCGACCCTGGCGAGCCTGGGATCAAAGCCGGAGTTCATTCCGGAAACCATGACCGTCCTGAAGCTCCTCACGTGGATGGTGAACGGGCGGATCCATTTCGCCGTGGTGCTCAACGAGTTCGGCGATTTCGTGGGGATCGTGACCCTTGAGGACGCCGTCGAGACCCTCCTGGGGATGGAGATCGTCGATGAATCAGACGCGGTGGTCGACATGCGCGCCCTGGCGCGGGAACTGAAGGGACCGAAGGCGCGGGATCGAACAAAAAAGAAAAAGCGATGAGGAATGCCGGCGCCGGGACCCGGGTCATCAAAAAATAATCATGCCGCGAAAAAGTACTTTTCATAATTCGAGGCGGGGGTGCTCATTAGCCCAGGTGCCCGTGCGCGGGTTCGGTCTCACCCCGGGCGGCGCCGCAATCCAGCCGGAACAAGGAGCGTAGCGATGGCCGACATGAAAAAGATCCTCGTGATCGACGATGATCCCGATATTACCGATTCGATCGTGGCAATACTCACCGCCGCCGGCTTCGAGGTCCACGCGGCGAGCGACGGGAACGAGGGCATCGAAGCCGTGAAAAGCGTGAAGCCGGACCTGGT
>CAZKPR010000220.1:1515-5844 GCA_964554685.1 uncultured Leptospirales bacterium
GTTTGGGGGGCCCCGGGGGTGGGTCGGGTAACTGGGGAAAGTAACCGTGTAAAACGTTTAGCCGGTACTGGGGCTATGCGTCATGATGATGGAGCAGATCGACGCGGGCACGAAGGTGGCGGGGAAGATACGGGAAACGGACACGGAACTGCCCGTGTACCTCCTGAGCAGCATCGGGGCGGCCACGGCGGGGAACATCGAGCTTGACAGGCTGGGATTCAACGGCGTGTTCCAGAAGCCGGTATCGCCGGACCACCTGATCGCCACCATCAGGAAGGCCCTGAACGTTGCATAACGGCTGAGGGCCCCCATGAGCGTTTTCGAGATCATCATGCTCGTCTGTTTCGGGTCGGCCTGGCCGTTCTCCATTTACCGGTCATGGCGTTCGAAGTCCGTGGCGGGGAAGAGCCTTCTCTTCCTCGTGGTGGTATTGACCGGATACCTGGCGGGCATTCTCCACAAGGTCTTCTTCCATCTCGACAGGGTGATCATTCTCTACATCGTGAACTTCACGCTGGTTTTCACGGACATCATGCTCTACCTTCGCTACAGGAGGGCATAGGGAGGGGACGGACCCGCGCGCCCCGCGTCGGACCCGTCGGGGAATCACCGGGGGTCCTGGTTCTTTTCCCGCCCCCGGCAGGTCAGTATCTCCATGACGACATGGGTCCCCTTCCCCGGCGCGGAGACGATCTCCATGGTGTCGGCGCTTTTCTTCATGTTCGGCAGGCCCATGCCGGCGCCGAAGCCGAGCTCCCGCACCCATGGCTCCGCCGTGCTGTATCCCTCGACCATGGCCATTTCCACGTCTTCGATGCCGGGCCCGTCGTCCCGGACCTCGATCCGGATCCTGTCGGGGGTGATGGAGAACTGCATGGTGCCGCCGTCGGTGAATATCACAAGGTTCATCTCCGCCTCGTAGGCGGCAATGGCGGCGCGCCGCACGATGTCGGGGCGTATGCCCAGGCGCTTCAGGTTTCTTTTCATGGTGGTGGAGGCGACGCCGGCCCTGTCGAAATCCCTGCCGGCCACGGTGAAGGAGAGGGAGAGCTCGAAGGAATCCGCGCTGATATCCTCGAAGAAGTGGCTGGCGCGGTAGCTGCGCACCTCCTCCTCGCTGTAATCGTGCTCCAGCTTCCGCAGGGTGCTCAGGATCACGTCTCCCTTGGTGATGATCCCGACGAGCCTTCCGGTTTCGCGATCGAGGACGGGGAACCGTCCGTAGGTAAGCTTGTCGAACCGCTTGATGGCGTGGACCAGGGGCTGGTCCTGGTACAGGCACTGCGGGTCCTTCACCATCCGTTCCCGTATGCGGGCCTCCTTCCCGCCTTCCGAGAGCCAGGCGATGAGGTCCGAGATGCTGATGATGCCCACGAGGGAATCGCCCTCGACGACGGGGAGGCCGCTCAGGCGGTGGCGGCTCATCAGGTCGTTCAGGTTGCCCATGGTGTCGTCCGGCCCGATGGTGATGACGTCCTTCTTCATGGCGTCGCCCACCTTCAGGTCAAAGAGGATCTCGTAGGTCTTGTCGAATCTGTTTTCGATCGGCATCCCGGTTCTCCCCGGCATGGCGGCATGCCACCCTGTCCGCGCGGTATAGGGGACACGATGGAACGGCGCCTGTCAAGGACAAAAGGCGCGCGTTGGCCGCGGGGTTCGGGATCGGCACGGTGCCGCCGTTATTGTGGTTGAAATTATTCGCGTGATGAAGCAGAGTATCTATGCACGCGGTCGTTTCAAAGGTGCGCTCCGGAATGGCAGGGGATACACTCACGAAGAAGGACAGGGAACTCCTCGATAGCATAGAGGGAGCGGTGGCCCGCGTCCATGGCCTGGGGGAGGCCCTTGACGCGGTCTATGCCACCGCGGGGAAAGCGGTGCCCTTCGACCGCCTCGACGCCATGGTCCTCGAGGAGGGAGGGCGACGCCTGGTGGTGAGGCGCGCCAGGGCGGGATACGCGCCCCTGGCCCTGGAAGAGGGCGCCTCGGCCGACGTGCGCGGCGGTATCTTCGAGGGCCCCGCCGGCGGCGAGAGCGCCGTTGTCGACGACATTTCCCTGCCGGAAAACCGGATCAACGGGGACCTCCCGCGGGAGCTCCTTGCCCGGGAGGGGGTCCGCTCGCTCCTTGTGGTGCCCGTCGTCAACCGGGGCACGATCGGACTCCTCGCCTGCTCGTCGCGCAGGCCTTCCTCCTTCACGGGCCGCCACGCGGCCTTCCTGCGCGAGGTCGCGAATATGCTCCGCGACACGGTGGAAGGGGAAATCCAGGCCATGCTGGCCGAGAAGAGCTATCACGAGTACATGGAGATGCTCGGCTTCGTGTCCCACGAAATGAAGAGCCCCGTCTCGTCCATCATCACCCTGGTGAGGACCCTGGCCGACGGTTACTACGGTCCCCTGGGGGACAAACAGCGCGGGATACTCGAGCGCGTCGTGAACAAGGCGGAATACCTCTACGCCATCAGCAACCAGTACCTGAACCTGTCGCGCATAGAGAGCGAGATGATGACGCTGAAGCCGCGCCTGGTGGATTTCGTCGATGACGTCATCCACCCCGTGATGGAGCTTCTCGCCCCCCAGATCGAAGCGCGGAACATGAGACTGGAGCGGGACTACGACGACACGGTGTTCCCCGTGCAGTGCGATCCCGACCTCCTGAGGATTGTGGTGATCAACCTCCTGGGGAACGGCGTGAAATACGGCAACGCCGGCGGAACGGTGCGCCTCGGGCTGGTGAAGGGATTCAAGAAGTTTTCACTTTCGGTGTGGAACCAGGGGCCCGGTTTCGACGAAAGGGAGAAGGGGATGCTCTTCAAGAAGTTCTCCCGCCTCGACGATCCGGTCCTGGCGGAGCGGCGGGGAAGCGGGATCGGTCTCTACGTGTCGTGGAAGGTGGCCCAGCTTCACAGCGGCCGGATCTTCGCGGAATCCGAGAAGGGGTCCTGGGCGCGCTTCACCATCGAGCTCCCGCAGTACATGGACCTCTGCATCGTGACGTGAGGGGGCCCCGGGCTCATCCCTCTTTTTCGTACGCCTCCCGGTAGCGTTCCCAGACGTGGTCGATTTCCCGCGCCGCCTCCTCGTCCAGGGTTTCGATGACGAATCCCGCGTGGACGATCACCCGGTCGCCCACGCGCACGCCCGGGGCAAGTGTGAGATCCACGGGGATCTCGACGCCCCGGGATTCGGCAAGGCCCCGTTTCCCCTCGATCTTCGTAACGGTCATCGGTACGGCAAGGCACATCATCTCACCTCGTCATTAGTATGATACCCCGGGGCCCCCGCGGTTACGCCGGAACCGCGAAAATCCTTTTTCCGCGTCAGCAGATCCTGGGGAGCTGCTCCTCCGCGAGGAGGGGGAGTATCCTTCTTCCCCCCACCGCCGTTTCCATGTAGACCTTCCCGGGGAAGGCCGCGTCGATCTCCCCGATCTCCCGGGCGTCGCCGCCCCGGGGTGTCTCCCTGAGGGTTTCCACCACGGCCGGGGCGTCCCCGGCGGGGACGATGAAAAGGACCTTCCCCTCGTTGGCCGCGTAGAGGGGGTCGATCCCGAGGAGCTCGCAGGCCCCGCGCACCTCCTCCCGGACCGGCAGGTCCTCCTCGCGTATCTTCGCGCTGAAGGGCCTTCCCTTCACGATTTCGTTCAGCACCGAGGCCACGCCTCCCCGCGTGGGGTCCCGCATGAACCGCACGCTTTCCGGGAAGCGGGCCGTCACCTTCGCGATCAGGTGGTTCAGGTGGGCGCAGTCCGAGGAGAGGCCCCGCGTGAAGGAGAGGCCGTTCCGGAGGGCCATGATGGCGATGCCGTGGTCCCCGATGGTGCCGCTTATGATGACCCTGTCGCCGGTCCCGATGGGACGCCTCGAGGCCGGGCCTTCCATCACGCCGATGCCGCTGGTGTTGATGAACACCCCGTCCGCCTTGCCCGCCGGCACGACCTTGGTGTCCCCGGTCACGATCTTCACGCCGGCGCCGTCGGCCTGGGCGCGCATCGAATCAAGAATGCGCTCCAGGTCATCGAAGGGGAAGCCCTCCTCGAGGATCAGGGCGCAGGAGATGAAGAGGGGCCTCGCCCCCATCACCGCCAGGTCGTTCACCGTGCCGTTGACCGCCAGGGACCCGATGTCGCCCCCGGGGAAGAAGAGGGGCGTGATGGTGAAGGTGTCCGTGGTGAAGGCGCAGCGCGCCCCTCCGACGTCGAGAAGGGCCGCGTCGTCGAGCTGGAGGGATTCGGCGCCGAAGCGCGCGCGTATGACGCCTTCGATCATCTCGACCATGAGCCGCCCCCCGCTGCCGTGTCCCGGGAGCACCTTTTTCGTCATTTTCC
>CAZKPR010000221.1:0-5843 GCA_964554685.1 uncultured Leptospirales bacterium
TCCTACAAGTAAGAATACCATCCGGCCTACGGACCGGCTCCCCTGGGCGGAAACCCCCAAGCGATGGCCAGGGAGCTCAGCTACGACAATTTTCGGTCGATACGGTGGCTCAATGCCGCCATCATGAACTACGGTGGCGGCGAGGCCGAGATCGACAAGCTCATAGACGCCTACTCCGATGCCAGCGCGCTCTATTTCCAGAATAAAATGCTGGATTCGGCGAAGTCCTTCATCGAAAACCAGACTGCCATCATGCAGTCGGCGAAACAGCTCGCCGAGAAA
Source organism: uncultured Leptospirales bacterium (assembly GCA_964554685.1). Lineage (GTDB taxonomy): Bacteria > Spirochaetota > UBA4802 > UBA4802 > UBA5550 > RBG-16-49-21. The sequence continues at coordinate 283 of CAZKPR010000221.1, forward strand.
TACAGCGCGGACACTGCGGCCATCCTCAAGGAATCCATGGAGTTAAGCCTCAGGTCGAGGCTCAAGATGGGCATCCGGGGCGACCAGGGCATGGATTCGGTCGACGCGTTCCTGAACAGGGCCAAGGCGGGGGTGTACAAGGCCAATGATTACTACGAGCGTTTCAAGGACGCCAGGGCCGCGTCGGCGCGGGAGCTCATTACCGCCATCTACCTCTACCGGGGCGCGAAGGCCAACATGTTCCAGATGATGACCACGCTAGCCGATGTCCAGAGCAGGTTCCTCGCCGAGCAGGAAGTCAACGCCATGATCGCGAAGAAGGAGATCAGCCAGGGGAACAAAGAGCGGGTGCGGCGGGAGAAAGAGGACCAGAAACGGAAGGAACTCCTGTCCCGCTACCTCGACAAGTACGCCAAAGACATGGCGGACAACAGGAACGCGGTGTACGAAACCAGGGAAAAGGAGAAGTAAGGCGCGTTAGCGGGACTTCTTCATTTCGGATTCAACCAGCGCCCGGTCGCTCTTCAGCACCCTGAGGGCCAGGACCCTGATGCGGGAGTTGTTATGCACGAGAAGGTCGATGACCTTCTCTTTTGTTTTTTCGTCAAGACGGTATCCGTTGGCCGCCTTCAGCGCCGCCGCGAGGAGCGAATAGTCTGATTCCCCCTGGATGCGGTCCGCGATGGCACGGTAGAGGCGCTGGTCCCTGAACGTGATATTGTTCAGCACCGCGAGGACAACGTTCACGTCAGGATCGTTCATCGCCCTGAGTATGTGGGGAATCATCCTTTCCCTGATTACCGTATTGTCCAGCGAGATGATCCCCCTTGCCGCCTCCTCGCGTATGAGCCAGTCGTCGCTGTCCAGGGCGCGTATGTAAATATCCGCCGCCGGCGCGTCTCCGAGGCCGCGCAGTTCCCGGAGGGCGTGCCACCGCACGTTGTCCGCGGGGTCTTCCGACGCGATCCGCCGCAGCATCGCCAGGCTTTCCTGGCTCTTCATGATCGCGAGGCCCTTCACGGCCTCCATCCTCACCTGCTGGTACGGGTCGCCCGATGCCACCATCAGGGTGCCGACGATGAGGTCGTTCTTGTCAGGGCCTATGTACCGGACGATCTCCCGAACGGCTTCCGCCCGCTCCATCCAGTTCCCGGCGGCGTATTTGTTCGCGGCGCTTCTCTGCTTCTGGGTCCTTACCAGCTCGGATTTCTGGAAGAGGCCGCAGCCCCCGGCGAGGTGGGCGGAAATGACGATGATCGCGAGGGAACGGCGCGCGTTCACCGGGACACGGGGGCGGGCGTCCCGGTATGGTTCGCGGGGCCGCTCCCTCATCGCGGCGCTTCGTTTTCCGGGTGGATGATGCCGTACTGGGCGAGGAACTTCCCGGTCCTCAGGATGTAGTGGCGGGTTTCGAAAAAGGGCGTGAATTCCGTGAAGTAGTCCAGGTCTTCTCCGGACATCCGGTCCTGCCATTTTTTCACATTGCCGGGACCCGCGTTGTAGGCCGCGACCATGTGCGGGAAACTGCCCCCGAACTGGCGCTTCAGGTCGGCGATGTAGCGGGCGCCAAGGCGTATCGAGGTGCAGGGATCAACGAGGGTGAAATCCTTGATCCCCAGTGAGCGGGCCAAGCCCCGCGCCGTGGCGGGCATGATCTGCATCAGCCCCATGGCCCCCGCGGACGACACGGCGTCATGCCGGAAGAAGGATTCGGCCTTCATCACCGCGTAGAGCAGGTTGCGTGATACGGAGAAATCTTCCGCCCGGCGCTTCACGCATTCGCCAAAGGGCGCAGGGAAAAGGGCCCTGGACGACTCCGACGGCATGAGGGTGATGTTCTCCCTGAGATCGATGAGGCCAAGGAGCCGGACGCGTGAATGGGCATTGAGATAGGCGTGGCCGTAGCGGCCTCCGTAGTGGGCCAGGGCGATGAGCCTGTCCTTCCGGGACTCCTCGCGGGCCAGGAGAGGCCTGAGTTCGCGGTAGATCCCGGCGAGATACCCGGCGGCGAAGTAGCGATCAATGCGCGAGAGGGTCCCTCCGTAGGACGACGAGGTCCGGAGGCCCGCGATGGTTTTTTCCATCTCGCGGTAGCGGGCGATATCGGGAGAGCCGAGAGCTTCCAGGCGCGCCTCAGCCCTGTCGAGGGAACGTTCCCGCGTCATGAGGAGAGCGTGGAAGTAGAGGGCGCGCTCCCTCAGCCCTCCCTCGACCGCCTTCCGGTATTCACCGGCAATGTCCGCTTCACTCATGCCGGGGGAAAGACGCGTGATGAGGAGCCAGGTGTATGAGGAGTCCGGATTGAACACCACGAGATCCCGCGCGGTCTCCTCGGCCCGCGTGGCGTCCCCTTTCGCGGCGTAGAGCTTGTGGAGCCAGAAGCGGCATGCCCCCGAGCTTTTTCCGCGCGGCCGGACTGCCAGGGATTCCTCGAGGTGGCGGATCGCCCCGTCATGGTTTTTGCCCCGGATCATGCTCCTTCCCAGGAGCCAGAGGAAATGGCCCGCGGTCTCGTCGCGGTACCTGTCCTTGTATTCGATGAGATACCGTTCGAAGCCGGCGCGGCGCCGTTCCTCCATGAAGCCGCCCACCCGTTCAAGGGATTCCCTTGCCTGGGGTTCACACCCGGAGCGGATGATGGCCTCGTAAAGCGGGATTGCCTGATTTTTTCTTCCCGAGGACCAGGTTTCGTCGGCCCGCGCCTTGGCGAGAAGGGAGCTGAACTCCGCGTTCCCGGGGTCACTGACCAGGGCCTCGGCCTTCCCGTCCTGCTTCTCCCGCACCAGGGCCCGCACGCGGTAGGCGGCGGCATCCACCCGGTGATCGCCGGTGAAGGGGGCCGATTCAAGGACCGCCAGGGACTCCCGGTATTCCTTCGCGTGAAAGAGGGCCTTCCCGTAGCGGAGGCGCTCCTCCCGGGTGAGTTCCCGGGGCTTATCCTTCATTATTGACATCAGCTGCTTCGCGGCGGTGGATGACTGCCAGCCCCTGGTGTTGAGCGCCAGGACCGCGAGATAGGCGTCCAGCGACCCTGTGCGATCCCCCTCCTTCCCGCGGAGGGAGCCGATTCGGATCTGGATGAGGGCCCTGGAATCAGGATCGTCCCATCGATCGAGGATTTTTTCGAGCGTCGCCAGGGCCTCCCCGTTTTTGCCCGCGGAAGCAAGGGAACTCGCTTTAAGGAGCATGGCGTCCCGGTAAAGGACTCCGGAGTTCTTCGACACCAGGTCCGCGAATTTCGCCGCGTAGGCGTGTTCCCCGTAGGTTGAAAAAAGCCTGCCGATCTCGTAGACCGCGTCGTCATAGTAGACCGACTTGAAGGCGAAGCCCCGGACGAACTGGTAGACCGGCTGGGGGAAAAGGCGGAGTGAGGCGCTCCGGCGGCTGGAAAAACAGCTGTTCGCGAAATGGAATATGGCGTTCTTGTGGCGCTTCTCGTTCTTGTGGGCGACGCCGAGCATGAAGTGCTCGCGCGCACCCGGGGGATTTGTGCCGAGGCGCGCGATCACCTCGTCCGGAGCGGAATAGAATCCCAGGGCCGGAAGTTCCTTTCCACCGGAGCCGGCTGTTCCGCAGGAGAGTGCCGAAAAGAGGGCGGCGGCGAATATGACGTTAAGGCGCTTCATCCCTGTTTCAGTTCAATTTCAGGTAGTTTTCGTATTCTGGTATCTCGCCGAGATTCGGAGAATCCCACACCCTGTCGTAAAAGGATTGGCCCTCGAGGGGGAGATAGTAATTGTCCGCGTGGATAAGGAGGTGCCGTTCTTTACGGTCGGGGTCCGACGCGGCTTCGATCATGTCGCGCAGCTCCTTGTAGTCGTGGCGGCCGAGCTCTCTCCGCTCCTCCCTGGTTGTCGTCGCCTCGAGCATGGAGAAGAAGGCGTAGCGCCTTCCGTGCTTCACCTTTTTTATCGCCTTGGAGTAGCGATAGAGACGCATGGAATAGAGGTTTTCCTGGAAATTGTCGGCCATCATCATGTCGATGCGGGCGTCCGCGGTGTCCCGGTAGCCGAGGCGGAGATAGTGCCGGGCGAGGTGGTCCTTCGATTTCACCACGGCGGGAGCGAAGCCGTTCAGGAGGCCGCGGGCCGATCCGATGTCCCGGGCAAGGGTGATGCGGTAGAGGTCGATCAGGATTTTCTGGGAGCGGCGTATCTCCTTGAAGGACTCGAGAAACAGGAATTTCATGTACAGCTGCTGCGCGATGATGTCCCGCTGGATCGCCTCCCTGAACATTCTTTTTTCCTCGTCGGTCCCGAGGTTGGTGATCGAGGAATTAATGAAGTAGAAGAAGTAGCGGTTGTCCTTGAGGCCCTTCTCGGCGTTGCGCTGGTTGCCGGCGCTCAGGCTGGACTTGGTCCTCTGGGCGTGCAGGTCCGCGGCGGCGGCCAGGAACGCGATCAGCATAAGGGCCGCCGCACACCTGCGCACAATCGTTGTGGTTGCTCTCGTTGCCATGTCGCATTCCGCCCTTCGGTATCGGCCATTCCCCCGGGGATTGCCGCTACAGGTCGAAGACCATTCCCTCCGTGGCGATGTGGATTTGCATCGTGTCGTTTGACAGGTTCTCGCCGTGCTCGATGGCCGCGCGGTAGTTCTCGTAGAGTTTGCTGTCGGGATACGCCGGCTCATGGTGCGTGAGGACGAGATCCCGTACCTTCCACCGCAGCCCGCAATTGACTGCCATGGTAAAGCTGGTGTGGCCCCAGTCGAATTTCGTAAAGGATTCGTCCAGGGTATACTGCGCGTCGATCACCAGGAGATCGGTCCCTTCAAAGAAGCCGTAGGTGGTTCCGTTCCCGGCCTCAAAGACCTCGCCGGTGAATTCCGCGTCGGTCGCGAATATGAAGCTCTTCCCATCCTGCCTGAAGCGGTAGGCGAAGCTGCCCCCGGGGTGCTTGAGGGGGAAAAAGTCGACGACGAGGTCTTCCTCGAGCCTGAGGGGCGCGCGTTTCTTCGGGTCCAGGTGGATGAAGCGCTTCGTCGATTCCGTGCGCTCGAAGGGAGCGGGGAAAAAGGGAGAGCGCATCTGTTCCCCGAGAAATTTTTCCTGGTCGCGGTACGGCGAATGAAAGGTCAGGATATTTCCCTTGATGTAAAGTGGCGTGAAAAAAGGCAGGCCCCGGATGTGGTCCCAGTGGTTATGCGTGAGGAAGATGCTGAGATCGCCTTCCCCCTTGCCGCAGGGGCCCTTCATGAGCTCGTATCCCAGGAGCCTGATGCCCGATCCGCAGTCGAGTATGTACGTAACGCCGCTCTTCGAGGTGACGGTGACGCAGGTGGTGTTCCCGCCGTATACTTGCCGGAGGTAGTCGGGGAGGGTGGCGATGAATCCATCGACCTCGGCGGCGTCCCTTTGCTTTGCGGCGAAGGCGAGCTCGACGATCGAACGGATTTTTCGGGAGTATTCCTCGTTAGAAAGCGGAGAGGGAAGGGAACCCCGGACACCCCATAGTTTAATCTGCATGAATTGTTCCTTCAGCGCCATTTGTGGTGCGAATCTGCCCGCCCCTGCGTAAATTCGTGGACATTTGAAAAAATTTCAATCAAAATACAACGGG
>CAZKPR010000222.1:0-5803 GCA_964554685.1 uncultured Leptospirales bacterium
TATCATACCCGCGGTACAGAGCCCCGGGTGCTGGGCCACCTTCGAAACGAGCTCGGCGATCTCGTCGTCCATCAGCCTGATCCGTCGTTCGTTTTCTTCATTAAATCTGAGCCCCTTGCACGGATTAATTCGCGCATAGTATTCGTTACGGATGGCCCAACTCAGAAAACTGCTCAGGATGTTGATGTCCTTGTTCAAAGTTGATTTGGAGACTTTTCCGCCATTTCCCGGGCTTGCTCTCCTCCAGGAGATATATCGCTCGACATGGGAGCGCCTGAACTCGCCGATTTGCATGTTCACCGCGAAGCATTTCGTGAATCTGTTTTCAAAGAACGAAACCTCGGCGAGGTATTGTTTGCGGGACTTTTTCACCCGAACATACACATCGAGATATTGTCGGAAAAGGGCATACAATGAAGTCGGTTCGCCGCCGGAACGTATCGTGAACTCTTCAACCCAATCGCAATAAACTCGATGCACCTCCGAGGACCTGCAAAGCACCCGCGCCCTCTCGCGCCTCCCGTTGATCATTATGTCAAATCGGTAGCGCGTGAACCCTGGTGGCGCTTTCCTCTGATTCGTATCCTTCTTAAACGCCATGATCGCCTCCTGACAAGGAGGGACCATTCCCGTCAACGTACAGTATGGTTGTTATTTCCAGTACTGTCAATCTCATACCCGAGATTCTTCGATAATTTTAACCACTTCCTCGACCTTAAAGAGATAGTTCTTCCGACCAAATCTATAGGCGGGAATCCTTCCTTCGCGAACATGCTTTCGTATTGACCACTCGGGTATGCCGATAAGCGATGAAAGCTGTTTTGCGTCAACATAGATCGGGTTGGGCTTCGCCAGGTTCATTCTCTTTCTCCTTTATGACGATCAACAACATCAACGTGCGAAACCTGCCGTTTTCATGTCAAGGCCCCGTGAGAAAAAAATATTAAACATATATCGGAAAAACTGAAAACTTCAATATCTACTTTAAAGAAGGCAATGTGTGCCACAGGCACATATCACCACGCTGCAAACTCTTCAAAGACTTCAAACCCTTCACCTCCGGTCGAAATATCCTCCCATTCTATTCATCAATCAAGCCGCCGTATCAGGGGGTATTACCAGAGCGATCGGTAAGGTGTCTATGGCTCGGTGACACGCTTATGATAAAAATTAAAAAATTTCAAAATACTTAACAAAAATTTAGTTCTGCTGTTGCCATGAAATCGGGGCCACGATTACACTAATTTCAGAGCGTAGAGAGCGAATGCCCCAACGCCACCCTATCACAGAAAGCGAGCAAGGAGAAAAGCATGAACCATAGTCTCGAATTCTTCATCTCGAATCTCAAGGAAGAACTGCAAATCCGTGATATCATCGCCCGACACATCGAGGTTAATTCAAACGGCATGGCACTTTGCCCCTTTCACCGTGATACTAGCCCCAGCCTCTCTATCAACAGTCGGGAACAATATTTCCATTGTTTTGGCTGTGGGAAGGGCGGGGACGTTATCACGTTCATTCAAGAGTTTCATGGAATCACTTTCATGGAAGCGTTGAAATTGCTCGCCGACGAAGCGGGTCTTCCTCTCCCGGAAATCTCCGACGGCGATCAGGCAAAATTGGAGAAATGACGAATCATTCGTGATGTTCTATCCGCAACGGCAAACTTTTATCATACGTGTCTGTCGGAAGCGTCTCGCGAGTATCTAAATGGCCGGGGGATAAATATTGATACAATTGAGGGCTTTCAAATCGGAGAGGCGTGCGGCGGGCTTGCTTCTCACTTAATCGAAGAATGTAAATTTCCGGCGGACATTTGTATAGAGGCGTGCGTACTTCAGCGGGGAATCAACGGAACCGTGAAGGACTTTTTCTCCGATTCCATTATATTCCCACACATTGTTGGGGGGCGCGTGGCCAATTTGACCGGCCGGCACTTCAAGGGCGGGTATAATGATGGCGCGGTGCCCAAATACAAACATCTGCCGGGTGCGCTTTATCATTTATATAATGAGAACGCGATACGCGGCAAGGATGTTTTTCTTGTCGAGGGAATTTTCGATTGTCTCCCGTTAGCGCAAAACGGCTACTCGGCCGTTGCGTTGCTTGGAACAACACTTAAGGATGAACATGTTGCGAAATTCTCGCGATGCAAAAAGGTGTATATCGCGCTGGATGGAGACGAGGCCGGTCGACAGGCCGTTGATCCAATTGCCCGGTCGATCGGGGACAAATCAAGAATCGTTTTACTGCCTGATGGTACGGATATAAATGATTACTTCCGGTCTCACGGCCCGGACGAATTTCGACAACTCATTGAGGATGCGCGGAGTTATCCGGGCTACATGCTTGATCGCATTGCCACGGACACGCGGAAAATGGAACTTGTGGATGAACTTGAGCCCGTGTTGCGGGAACTCGCGCTGGTGAAAGGGCCGAAGTGCGAAGCCTTTTTGAAAGAGGAGATCAAGAAAAAGTTCAGGCTCGACAACCACGATGTCGCCGAATTGAGAAAAATCGTATCAGAATTCAGAAATCAATCTTTTCCGGGGGAGATCGCCGTCGAGATCTCCGGGGACGAGAGGGAATATATCGCAAAGTTTGACGGCCTTGTCGATATTGTGATGCATGAAGATGTGCCGGCATTTCTCATAAAAGAAGGCGATGAGCTTGTCTTCCGAAAATGGGTTGATGTTGCCGGGACGATTTACCACGTGCCGCCCGCGGATCAGCTACCCTGGCTTCTTCCTCGCGGCGACGAGGTGGTGCGTCACTATGAGCGATACGCGCGCGAAGACGCGGCAGCGATCGATCGAGAGCTTTTTCTCGATGTGCTTGCGTACACGAAGACCCTTTCGGAGTTGCCCGGGGAGCTCCACTACGGCTTCATCGCCGCCTGGATTTTTCATACGTATATTCATGAAAAGTTAAATTATTCCCCGATCACCACGTTGTATGCGTTGCCGGAACGAGGGAAGTCAAGGACCGGGAAGGGGATGGTATACGCGTCGTATCGCGGCATAATCGTTGAGGCGTTAAGGGAGCCTTTCATTGTCAGGCTCGCGGAAAATTGCCAGGTTACCATCTTTTTCGACGTCATGGACGTGTGGAAGAAGGCGGAGAAGTCCGGCGCGGAGGATGTCCTTCTGGGGCGTTTTGAGAAAGGCTACAGGGCTCCGAAGGTTTTGTACCCAGATCGCGGCGCCTTCAAGGATACTGTATTTTATACCATATTCGGCCCCACCATCATCGGGACAAACCGGGACGTTAACACGATACTTGACACCCGGGGAATCCAGATCAACATGCCGGAAACAACGAACGTGTTTGACAACGAAATTACCCCGGAAAACGGTCTCAAGTTTAAGGAGCGATTGACCGCGTGGCGGGCGCGCCATCTTTATTCGGCCCTGCCCGAGGTTGAGAAGCCGTGCCGGGGGAGGCTCGGCGACATTATGCGACCCATAATTCAGGTGATACGGACGGTATCGCCCGACCATGAAAAAGAGATGAGGGACTTCATTGACTATATTCAGGATCAACGCCGGCTGAACAATGTCGATTCGATTTATGCCCGAATTCTCCGGGTAATTCTATCTCTGAAGTCGTACGTAAAACAGAGTTCGAAGGGCCGACTTTTATCGATCGAAGAAATTGTCACTGAGTTTAATGACGTGTATTGTACCGGAAAGAAGGAGGAAAAGAACGCCCTGGATAATCGAATCATGGGCTACCGGCTCAAAGAATTGGGGCTCGCCAAGGAGCGAGGCGCGAATGGCCGCACCGCGATCGTTTGGGACGACGCGAAATTGAAGCAGCTTGCCATCCGATACGGCATCGAGGACGGAGAAGACGCCGCGGGATATGAGACTGTTGGGCGTCCGGGCGTATCGAGTGAAGACTTTGAAGACGATGAAGAGATTTCAAGTGGCCCGTTCGATGGCACATGCGCGGTTACTTCCCGGGCCCAAAGACCGGGATACGCGCAAAGAATATAGCAATCGGGGGGACCTGACGATGAATCGTATCAATATCGACATGCTGGGTGTAAGGCAATGCGACGCCTGCTTTCCCATGACCCTGCGCGGCACGAACACCCGCGCCGACACAAAAAGTCTCGATGCGCTATGCTGGGGCAATCCGTCCGCCGATGTAATGATCCTGAAGATCACCCCGGACACCTAAGAAGTAAAAACCTGAAAACTGATGAGCGGAAAGGCCGGGGAGCTTCTCCTGGATGTCATGAAACAGGACGGGCTCGGCAAGGATCAGGTATATATCACCTCCTCGATTCTATGCCACTATTTCCCAAAGAACAATCTATCCGAAAAAGAAATATACAGGGCCATGTTAAGGTGCGGCCCGAACCTGTTATCCCAGATCGAACTCGTCAAACCGCGCTACCTCATCACCATGGGGATTATTGCGGCGGCATCGGTTATCCCCGGACTGTGCCTGGTTACAAACAGGTCGTTTCATTTCGAATCCATTGACGCGATAACGGGCAGGGTGTTTTCTTCACCGGCGCTTAGCGGCATGCAGGTGATCCCGATACCCGATGTGCCGGCATACTGGGAAATAGTAGGCGGATCTGATAGCGTGAGCAGGTTTATTAATCATTTTCACGAAGCGGTTGCAGTTATCTTCGAGCGCAGAAATGCCGGAATTTGACATACAGTGTAATGGTTCGGTATCGTCCCCCGGGGTCACTTCGTGGGCCATATATCCCTTCGGACCCCCTGTAATGCCATGTATTGGACGCAGACCAAAAAAGTGGTTGCGTAAAAACGACAAGGCTCATATTTTCACGAAAAAACAATACGTTTCATCGATAATCCTTCAAATACAGTATTACATGAATGGGCAATGAAAAGCTATCCTGTCCATATACTTGGCGTGTGCATTTTATTGATGTCACCGTCACTCCTCGCAGCCGCGACACCGGAAGAGCATGCGGCCGGGGAGAGATACGCCTCATCGAAGCGTGATGTACAAGAGGCGCCGGAACCCGACCGTTCGCACAGGACGATTCTGTTCAATCTGAAACGAATTGATTGCACGAATGAAGCATACCGGCACACGATGCATCGTTTCCGGAATGAACTGCCTCTCATCCCCTATCTTACCCTTGTGCAGTATCGCGACATGCACGACGCTCTCAGACAAGCCGGCGCGACGACGGAGTGCCATGACGAAACGTGCGCCTTGCACGGCGGTGAGATTTCCGGTGCGCACAGGGTCTTGACGGGATTCATCAAATGCGAAGTGATACATTATCTTGAACCGCTCGGATCCGAGGGCAAGTATCAGTACATCATGAAGAAAAAGCGCCGCGTCGAGTATACCCTTGAGATCGCGCTCCATGATGTCGAAAAAGCGCGAACGCTTGTCGTTATACAAAAAAAGGTAGATGAGAAGGAGCTTGATAGCGTCATTGACGAAACGCTGGAAGAATTAAAGAAGTACTTTTTCCCAAGGCCGATTACCCGGCTGTCCGAAAAGGGGCCGGTCATTCCGGTGCTGTCCTTTTTCCTTTCCGGATTCGCGCCTCCAGGCGGCAAGCTGAAGAAGATCATACGATCCGGATACGGCGTCACCCTGGAGGCAGGGCTCGCCGACGCGGGATTCTCCGGCAGCCGGATCATGATCTCCGCGGGGGCGTATCTCTTGGGGGATACGCAGAACAAGATTAAAAGGTTCCATACCTTCCCGTTTTGTCTTCTGATAGGGTACAGTTTCAACATTTTTAACGATAAAGCCTATATACTCCCTCTTTTCGGAGGGGGTTACCAGATACATTATA
>CAZKPR010000223.1:0-1529 GCA_964554685.1 uncultured Leptospirales bacterium
CCGGCCCCCCCCCCCACCTACACTCTTTCCCTACACGACGCTCTTCCGATCTCGCCGGGCTGATCCTCTACTTCGCGAGTTCAATGTTTGCCACCTGGTCAATGGTATCGAACAAATTCTTCTCCACTATGGTGAGAATACAGATCGATCGCGTTCACCATGTGGCCTCCCGGGGGCCCTATCGCTTCATCAGGCATCCCGGGTATCTCGGATTCATCCTGATGATGACCGCCATGCCCCTTGCCCTGGGATCCCTCTACGCATTGACGATGTCCGCATGCTCCGCGATACTGTTCATTGTCCGGACCGCCATGGAGGATGCCACGCTCAAGATGGAATTACAGGGTTATGCAGACTACGCAAAAAAGGTACGGTACCGCCTGGTGCCATATATATGGTAACCACTGCGCGGGGCCGTCATCCCTTCGGGGAGCCATCCGAGCCGCTCTCCAGGCGAAAAGAACGGTTGCGCGGCGACCCGGAACCAGGCGGCTTCCTTGCCATGCCGCATTCAGCGAAGAGCGGAGGTGAACGCCATGTCCTTGACGGGTAAATGGATAGACCTGGTTCACAGGGTCGCCACCGGTACCGTGAAATACCGCATACTCTTCGCGCCCCTGGTGGGCCTGCTGTATGCGGCTTTCGTCGGTTTCTTCATACTGATTTCCCTTAAGTTCGATTCTCTATTTTCCCTCCCTCCCCTCTTTGACTGGCCGTACAATTCTTTCGTCAGCGTCCCGATCATCGTTATCGGCTTCGCGCTCATGGCATGGTCGATCATTCATTTTGTAATGGCGCGGGGCACGCCCGTGCCCCTGAGCCCGCCCCCGGCCCTCGTGACCTCGGGTCCCTACCGGTACGCGCGGAACCCGATGCTGACGGGGATTTTCATCCAGCTCTTCGGCGCGGCCCTGCTGTTCCGTTCCCTGTCGCTGTTGTGTCTCTTCACGCCGCTCTTCATCGCGATCAACGTGTGGGAACTGAAGATGGTGGAGGAGCCGGAGCTTGAAAAGCGCCTGGGCCAGGTCTATGTCGATTACAAAAAACGTGTGCCGATGTTTTTCCCATGGCGCATACGGTAATCGCGCCGTACCGCTTTCCCTGAATTCTACTTTCAAGCCCGCCTCCCCTGCCGTCCGGAAGGGTTTTTCGTGATTTATTTGTAAATTCCGCCCCGTGCCATGCAATATACTGCTTGATTAATTCATCCTTGCCTGCTACTACAACCGTCGAACGGCACCGGTGACATTCGACGCGCGGGGAAAATCCCATGCGGGGATCACAGGGCATACACAGAACCGATAAATACGACAATGCTGAAGGAACTATCAGTATCGCAGAATGAGGAGGGCGTCTTCAGGAGGTGGTTCCAGGACGACTATTTTCACCTCATCATCTGGTATGAAGCGGACACCGGTGGAATTCGCGGATTCCAGCTCTGCTATGACGTCTCGAAGGAGGAGCGCTCCCTCACATGGCTGTCGGGAAAGGGGTTCCTTCACAATGCTGTCGACGAGGGCAGCAGGCCC
>CAZKPR010000223.1:1539-5783 GCA_964554685.1 uncultured Leptospirales bacterium
CATGCGGTATCCCTCGAGCCCCCTCCTCGTGGAAGACGGCGCGTTTCCCGCGCAGTCGGTCATTGAACGATTCATGGAGGCCCGCGGGTCAATCGACGGGAACATCGCGCGGCTGGTCGTTGAAAAAATAATCGAATTCGGCAGCCTGGACGGGGACCCGGATGAAATGCTCAGGGGGAAAAAGACCACGTGATGGACAGCCGGGCAGTAAAGAATGCGGCGTACCGATGGGGCGCCGATATATGCGGCGTCGCCCCCGCAGAACGGTTCGCCGGGGCTCCCGAAGGGTTCAACCCGAAGGACATTTACCGTGCATGCATATCGGTCCTCGTCTTCGCGAAAAAACTGCCCCATGCCTGCCTGGACGCCGAGAGCTGCGTTCCCTACACCCGGGCAAATGACCTCGTCACCGCGCAGGTCGATGAAGCGGCCTTCATGATTTCACTGGCCCTTGAAAGAAACGGCATTAACAGCGTGATCATTCCATCAGACGATCCCTATGAATCCTGGGATGCGGAACGCACCCATGGAAGGGGGATCCTGTCATTACGGCATGCCGGGTATCTCGCCGGTCTTGGTTACCTGGGGAAAAACACCCTGCTCATCAACGACGAAATCGGGAACATGATGCAGATCGGCGCACTTCTGCTGGACCGTGAAATCGAGGGAGATCCCGTGATCGACAAGTCCTGCCCGGACAATTGCAATCTCTGCATTGACAGCTGCCCGGTGAACGCCCTGGACGGGATCACCGTCGACCAGTACAAATGCCGGCCCCTGTCTGTTTTTAAAAATGAAAAGGGCTACATGTTGAAAAAATGCTATGCGTGTCGAAAAATATGCCCCCGTTCACGGGGCCGGGGAACGACCTAGCGCCCTGCTTCGCAGCCCGCGTGCAGGAACAGAATTTCCATGGGTATCAGGATCCACGCCATGAAACTCTATCAGGTAGACGCATTCACGAAGGAATTCTTCAGGGGGAACCCGGCAGGGGTGTGCATCCTTCCCGGGAACGTCATGCCCGATGATCGCCTGCTCCAGAACATCGCCATGGAAATGAACCTGTCGGAAACCGCATTCTTTGTAAAAGAAAACGGCGAGTATACCCTCCGGTGGTTCACCCCGGAGGTCGAGATCGACTTCTGCGGTCACGCCACCCTGGCCACGGCGCACATACTCTGGGAAACCGAGCGAGAAGGCATTGAGAAAGAGCTGTTGTTTAATACCAAAACCGGGAGACTCTCGGCAAAAAAGGTGGGTGATAGAATTGAACTGAACTTCCCCGCCTTAGAAGTCAGGGAGATCGCCTCAGATCAGGCGATCAATCACGCCCTGGGCATCACTCCGACCTTTACCGGAACGGATGGAAAGCGCCACCTTATCGAAATCAGCGGCTGCGGGGAGCTTGTTCGCCTCACCCCCGATTTCAATGCACTGCGTGCATGCGGGAAGACCGTTTTCATGGTGACGTGCAGATCGGAAAACCCGGACTATGACTTCTATTCAAGGTTCTTCGCCCCCATGGTGGGCATCAACGAGGACCCCGTGACGGGGTCCGCCCATTCCTATCTGTCACCCTACTGGTCGAAGAAGCTGAATAAAAGGGTAATGCGGTCCTACCAGGCCTCCAGGCGGGGCGGTGAACTGGAATGTGAAATGACCGGCGACAACAGGGTGCTGCTGAGGGGAAACGCCGTGACCGTCTTTGAGATTGAGATGAAAGCAGGCACCCCGTGAAGGATGCCTGGTGATGAGTGGAGAAAGGCAATAGCAAGATGAAAACCGTACTGGAACGCCTGCGAGAGACACCCTACAGGAAAATCGTCTGGATAGTGGCCCTCTCCGAGACCCTTCACAATATCGAGGAAGCCATCTGGCTTCCGGAATGGTCGCGATCCGCGGGCCCCTGGCATCCCCCGATGGGCCCCTTCGAATTCCGGTTCGCCGTGGCCGTCGTCACCCTGGCGGTGTACGGGGTGATCCTTTATTTCATGAAACGCGAAACGCGCCCGGCGAAGCTCCTCATGGGGGGGACCCTGGTGGTGATACTCGTCAACGTGTTTATACCCCATATGGCTGCGACGATCATGACGGCACGTTACACCCCCGGCGTTCTCACGGGGGTGCTGCTCAACCTCCCCGTGACATTCTACCTGTTGCGGCGGGGTCTGAAAGAAGGGGAATACACTTCTTCCTCCCTGGCCCTGGGCGCCGTGACGTGCGCCATCCTGGCGCTCTCACTGATGCTGGGTTCCTTTGCCGCGGGGAGATGGATGGAACAGCTGTTCCATTGAAGGGGCGCATCCGGGCTGCCACGAAGATCGTTCAATTCAACACAAGGGTGAACAACGGAGGTGCATCACCATGCCGCAGATAGCAAAAGGGGGGAAATTCGTCTTCGGATGGTCGATTATCAATCCCGATGGTCGTTTGCGGATTCCGGAAATGGCGCATGAAGAATACCATCTTTCAAACGGGAGCGCGGCGGTGCTTTTTTCTGGAAGTAAAAAGTCGGGAGGATTCTGTGTTTCAAACCATGCGTTGATGAAAGATTCCGTGTTCACAGAATTGTTCATCCAGCATCCCGGTCTTCATGACCATTCCCTGGATGAAGGAGCATGCGTGCGATACAAGGGCCGGCACTACTGCCGGGTGACGCTCCATCCCGGGGGCATCATATCCCTGCCCGCGCACACCATGCGATCGTTCAGCATCAAGCCGGGCGACAGGCTCCTCGCGATCCGGGGAAGCAACATCGCCTTCGTGCTCGCGGTGAAGGGGCCCCTCATTGAGGCGGCCACGAGGTATAAAGGTACGATTGATGAATACACCTTCCAGGAAGGGATATATCATCCATAAATCGATGAAGCAGCAATGGATCGCATTTCTTCGTACCGGCGAGGAAGGCATGATCATAATACAACCAGAAGAGGAGTTCATATGAAAGCTGCGGTATACAGGCGGTACGGTCCACCGGAGGTCATCCGGATCGAGGAGGTGCACAAACCGGTCCCGGGAAACAGCGAGGTGCTCATCAGGGTCCACGCCACGACGGTCAACAGAACGGACTGCGGGTTCAGGAAGCCGGAATATCCCCTCCTGATACGGCCCATCAACGGCCTCATCAGGCCCCGCAAACGGATCCTGGGAAGCGAGTTCGCCGGTGTGGTCGAGACCGCCGGAAAGGAAGTCACCTCCTTCAGACCCGGGGACCGGGTCTTCGGCCTGAGCGCCTCGAAATTCGGGGCCCACGCCGAGTATCTTGTTATGCCCGAAAGCGGCTCCCTGGCGACCATGCCCCCGAAGGCCTCGTTTGAAGAGGCGGCCGCGGTCTGCGACGGCCTGATGCTGGGAATGAACTACATAAGGAAAATCGACTTCGGAAAAGAGCGGACCATCATGGTGAACGGCGCGTCGGGCTCCATCGGCTCCGCCTGCGTCCAGCTGGCGAAAATCAACGGGGCCCGGGTCACCGGGGTGTGCGACACGCGGAACCTCGATCTGGTGAAATCCCTCGGGGCCGAACGGGTAATCGATTACACGAAAGATGATTTCACGAAGGACGGCCGCGGGTACGACGTGGTGATCGATGCCGTGGGGAAGAGCTCGTTCTTCCGCTGTAAAAAGCTGCTCCGTCCCGGCGGGTTCTACTTTTCGACGGAGCTCGGCTTCCTGGGACAGAACGTTTTCCTCTCCCTCCTGACCCCTCTCTTCCGCGGAAGGCGCGTGGGTTTCCCGATTCCCGG
This sequence comes from uncultured Leptospirales bacterium, assembly GCA_964554685.1. Taxonomy (GTDB): domain Bacteria; phylum Spirochaetota; class UBA4802; order UBA4802; family UBA5550; genus RBG-16-49-21. The sequence goes on from CAZKPR010000223.1 coordinate 5,286, forward strand.
GAACAGCCGCGAGGACATCATCCTTTTCAGGGGACTTCTCGAGGAGGGGAAGTACCGCGCGGTCATCGACCGGCGCTACCCCCTCGAGGATATCGTCGAGGCGGCCAGGTACGTCGAATCGGGCCGGAAAGCGGGGAACGTCGTCATCACCGTCCATGGATGAAACAACAAACAATCGAATCGAAGAACTGGTTCGCGAGGAAATCGCCGTCGTTCCCTACGATGCCTCCTGGGTTCGGTCCTTCGAAGATGAGGCCGCTTTTTTACGCGGCGCCCTGCCCCGGGATCTCGTGGGAAGGATCGAGCATTTCGGCAGCACGGCGGTTCCGGGGATGCCGGCAAAACCGATCATCGATATCCTGGTGGAGGTGACGAGCCTCGAGGAAACCGTGAAGCGAATCGTGCCGATCCTGGCGGGAAAGGGTTACGAATATTTCTGGCGCCCCGCCTTCGGCGACGACGGCCCGCCCTGGTACGCCTGGTTCATCAAGCGCGACA
>CAZKPR010000224.1:0-5746 GCA_964554685.1 uncultured Leptospirales bacterium
GGTAATTTCGGTTTGGGATGTATTATTTATAGTTTACGTTTAACGGCTCCTTACCCTGGGCGTCGTTTTTCCTGGTGAATATTGGCTGATCGGTATTGATCGCCTGGAGCTGTTCCTCGACCTGGCGCTTCTCCACGCGTGAAAGTATCTTGTAACGGTGCAGGGCCTCCTCGATGTCCGTATAGGAGGGAATCCTTCCCGTTTTGGTGGGATAGATGGAATAGTAGGCCTTCAGCTTGTCCCTGCTTACCGAAAGGGGCGATATCCACCGCAGCTTCTGGTTATCAAGAACCACGAATCCGTATTCCGCGGCCTTGTAGGCGCTTGTTGATTCGTCGTAGTATATTCCGGTATCCGCCTTGATCGTCTGGAAATCCAGGACGCGATAGTAGTCGTAGCCGGGATCGAGCCTGGTGGGGATCTGCTCCTCGTCGTCTACATTGATCACCCTGGCCACGATTTCCGATGTATACACGAAATTATGGGGCGACGAGAGGACGATCTTTTTCTCGCCGGTTTCCGTTACTTTTTCTACCAGGATCCTTTTCACCGTAGGATCGAAATAGCAAAGAATTTTTTTCATAGTGACCGTCTGATACGCGATATCCGGGAATGGTATTGCGACCCAACTCCCGCGAATCCATTTCTCAATGAGCCCGACAATGTGAAGTATATGTTATCATACTTGGATAATTATTGCTATAATAATTTTCGTAATAATTACTATAAATATTTAGTAAATGTACATATATTCAACAATATTTATGGATCATCATTCAATATCCCGGGGATATCCCCATGGCGGCTCCCGGTTCACCGCATCCGCGTCCATCGCCCTCTCACCCGTTCTATCCGCTGAAATGGCCTGAAATAAAAAAAGCCCCGGAGATGCCGCTCCGGGGCTTCAGGCTTTGAAAAACAAACTCGCTTGTTCAGATTTTCCCTTTTTTAATCAGGAGTTCGGCGATCTGAATCGCGTTGAGCGCAGCGCCTTTCCTGATATTATCGGATACGATCCAGAGGTTGATGCCGTTGGGTATGGAATCATCCTCCCTGATGCGGCCCACAAAGACATCGTCCTTCCCTGCCGCGTGGATAGGCATGGGATACTCCCTGGCCCCGGGATCATCGATCACCGTCACGCCCGGGGCTCCCGCGAGAAGTTCCCTCGCCTCGCCCGCTGAAAGCTTTTTCTCCGTTTCTATGTTCACCGATTCGGAATGGCCGTAGAGCACAGGGACTCTGACCGTGGTGGCGGTCACGCCTATGGAATCATCACCCATGATCTTCCTGGTTTCGTTCACCATCTTCATCTCTTCCTTGGTGTAACCGTTTTCAAGGAAAACGTCTATCTGGGGCAGGACGTTGAATGCGATCCGGTGAGGATACACCCTGGGGGCCGGGACGTCCCTCCCGGCGACGATGTCGCCGGTCTGGTCCATGCATTCTTCAATCGCCTTCAGGCCCGTGCCGGACACCGCCTGGTAGGTGCTGACGACGATCCTCTTGATGCGCGCGGCGTCGTGGATCGGTTTGAGGGCGACCACCATCTGTATCGTGGAACAGTTCGGATTCGCGATGATTCCCGAATGACGGTCCACATCGTCCGGGTTGACCTCGGGCACCACGAGGGGCACATCGGGTTCCATCCGCCACGCCGAGCTGTTGTCGATGACGACACACCCCTCCTCCACGGCCCGCCGGGCAACCTTCCTGCTGATATCGCCACCGGCTGAGAAGAGCGCGATTTCCGAACCCCTGAAACAGCCGTCCACGACCGCTTCGGAACGCACCGTGCGTCCCCCGAAATCGTACTCCCTGCCCACGGTGGTCAGTCCGAGGAATTTCATCGATCCCACGGGGAAGTTGCGCTCAAGCAGGATTTTCCTGAATTCAATGCCCACCGCTCCCGTTGCGCCCATGATGACGACATTGTACTTTTTCATGATCTACCTCCCCGGCGCGCGCCCCCGTGTACCCTCTGCAGCGGCATGGGCGCCGCTCTATTGCGGCAAATTGAATAGGGTCACGACTATTGTCAAGAAGAATGCGGGATTCGGCCGGTATTTCCTGCGGCGGGAGGGTCCTCATCGGGCCGGAAGAGGATGGCGATATTACCGATGATCGTGACCAGAAAGCTTCCCGTCGACCCGGCAAGCTCTTCGGCCAGGTCTTTCTTTTCATCCTTGTAGTCTATGAATTTCACCTTGATGAGACCGTGGTCACGCAGGGCCCTGTCGGTCGCATGGACCACGGCGTCGCTCATGCCGCCCCGACCGATATACACCACCGGCCTGAGATGGTGGGCCCTTGACTTGAGGCGTCGCTTCTCATCGGCGGAAAGTCCCGTCATGCCCCTCCCCTCCGGCATCGCTGATTTCCAGGGCTGACGGCGTGGGCGGGGCCCCGCCGGCGCTCCATGTGTGACTGTGTTGATTAAGGCATTACGCCATTGTCGTCAAGATCAACGTTCAATATCATCAAATCGGTCTTGGGCAGAATGACGCTGGTAAGCGTGTCGGTGGTCCGGTCGGTGGCTCCGTTCCACCCCTGGTAGAGATCGCCGGTCGAGGGCTCCCCGTCGCCGTTGTCATCGTAGATCACCTCGAAGCAGAACGGGAAGCTGCCGATGGTAAGACGGGGCGTTACGAACATACGTGTCGAAGATGACATGGAGAACCATTGACCCGTCCAGTTACTGTACAGGTAGAACACAAGGAAAAGCTTGTTCGCCCCGCTCACCGGATGTGCCATCTCGTCAAGGTTGACGTTGATGATAAGATAGGGACTCTTATCCTCGGCCGAGTCGCAGGCGCTGACGATGGCAAAGAGAACGAAAAGCGCCATGGCGAGTGCCGCGCGTTTGCAATTATTTTTCATACAGTCCTCTCACGGGAAACGGGATTATAACCGGACCCCAGTCAATACACTATCGCGGGATCAAGGGTAATGGTGACCTCCCGCCATTCAAGGGGCAAGAGGGTGAGCATATCCAGCTCGTCCGCTGCGGCATGATCCGCATTTTTCCACCCGGTGCAGGGTTCCCCCGCATCCACCACTCCGTTACCATTGTCATCCCAGAAGGCGGCGATATACAGTGTTTGCGACAGTACCACGGGATTGATGATCGTGGAATTGCTAGAGCCCTGCTGGAACCATGGATTGCTCCAGTTCTTGTTGAGGTAATATATTAGATACACCTTCTGGGTGTCGCTGATAGGGATGGCCACGGGATCGGTCACTTCAATATTAACGATCAGGACCGGGTTCTGATCGTCAAGATCATCAAACTTGGCGCACGTGACGGTGGCCGACACGACAAGGGCAGCGGCGAAAACTGAAAAATGTCCGTATCTTATTTTCATTGTTCTTCGTTCCTTACGTGACGTTGTTCGCCCTAGGATTATTATCTTATAAAGCGACCTCATCCTTGATTAAATTATCCAGGAAATGCCGCACTGTCAATAAAAACCCGCCTCCCGCGGCTCCCGGATTCCTTTCCTCCGGAGGTTTTATCCGGTTTTATTCTTGCTCTGACCGGATTATTCTACCATGATGCATGGCATGAGGCAACCATTTATCGCGGCCATGACCGTTTTATTTCTTCTCCGATGCGGCCCCTCACCCGCCGAAGGGGGAAAGCCTTCCCGGTGGGGGTACCTGGTTCACTCCTCCGCTACCGGAGGGGGGTATCTTGAAAGGGCGCTCCCCGGCTATGCCGTGGTCTCGCCCACGGGATTCAGGCTCGAATCTCCGGGAACGATAACACCCGTAAGCCCGGATCTTCTCCAGCGCCTCACCTCCCTGTCGAAACGCCACGGTTTCGCCCTCTATCCGCTGATTTCGTTTACCTCTGCCGGCAGTGGTCGCAGGATACTCGAGTCGGAGGAATCGCGGGAACGGGCCGCGATAACAATTTCCAACCTCGCGCATGCCGAGGGCTTCCCGGGGGTGCATCTCGACTTCGAGTACCTCCCCCCCGAAGACGCGGACAGGCTGGCCCTTCTTTTGAACCGTATAAGGATGCATTACAGGGGCAGGATCACCATGGCCATCTTCCCCCAGGTCAATTTCCCTGAAAAATGGAGCCGTTTTCACGATCTGGAGAAAATCGGGCACCTCATCGACGAGGCGGTCATCATGTGCTACGACTACCATGGGCCGCATAGCGAAGCCGGCCCGGTCACCGACCTCACCTGGGCAGAGGAGAACATCCGGTATTGCCTGAGGTTCATGAAGCCTGAACAGATCTGGCTCGGCATCCCCGCCTACGGCTACCTCTGGTGCGGCGGAAGACCCGTGGCGATATCCGCGAAACGGGGCGCACCGCTCGCCAGGGCCCGGGGTGCCACGCGTGATCCGTCGGGAACCCTTTTCGCCCGGTTCAACCGGGGAGACAGCACCTGTCGTCTCTATATATCAGACGCCACAACCCGGGCCCTCCTGACGGACCTGGCCCGGCGGTATCGCCTCAAGGGCACGGCCCTCTGGAGGATCGGCTTTGATGATTAATTAATTTGTACTAACAAATTTCTATCATTATATATAAAAATTAATCAAGATATTAATTGATAAACCGATATTCAACATGGGACATAACAATCAGCCCGGCTGTCTGGACAGAAGCCATTATTGAATATCGAGGAACCACCATGGCACAGAAAAAATCAAAGAAGAAGAGTTTCAAGCAGCTGCTGGCAAAATATCTTGATATCAAGGGACTCGATATCGTCATTGTCCTCGACGACGGCAGGGAGATCGAGCTCTATAAAAACAGGTCGATCATCGGCGACACGATCGTCACCTTTGACATCAATTGCGGGGAAAAGAAAATCCCCCTCAAGGGCATAAAACACGTCGACATGTACGCGGCCTGACAAGCCCGGCGCACCAAGCGGCCGGGGACTCCCCCGGCCGTGCGCGCGTTACTATCGAAGCTGTGAAACGTCCACGAAATCAAGCTTCAATTTCTTCAGCGTTTTCTTCTTGGGTATCCCGTCTGCGTCCCATCCCCGGATCTTGTAGTATTTCGGCAGCATCTTGTCAAGGCGCACAACCGTTTCAGGCCTTCCCTCTATGAGTGGCTCGTGGGTGAACCGCCGCGCCAGGGTGTCCTTGTCCTTCCTGATCCCTTCCCTCAGGTTGAAAAGCTTTTCAAGATTGTAGCCCCTGTCTCCGATCCTCGTCCAGTCGCCGAAATATATCTTCATCCCCGTCGCCTCCGAGAGGGCCTTGGAGTGCGGCAGCAGAAAGGGGAGGTGAAGTCTCAGGAGCCAGGGCGGGGTCTTGATCGTGGCGGTAATCAGCCACCCGATGTTGCTCATGATGGCGGTGAAGAGTTTCGAGAGCAGAAGGCTCCCGGGTACCTTGTAGGCCGGCTTCGGCACGAAGGTCCACCCGGTAAAGAGGCAGTTTCCCCCGGCGCTTATCACGGCCATCAGGTTCTGCGTGAGGACGGACCATGGGGGCTTCCCCCGGTACTGGTGCTGCTTCATGGTGATCGGCCCCGTGACCTCCATGTAGACCTCGTAGCCCGCGTCGAGGTGACAGGCCCCCCTGGTGGCCGTGGCGTACCCCAGGGCCTGGGCCGTGGTCCCCCGCGGCTCGTAGGCCGCGATTTCGAGTCCCTTGGAATGGGGGGCGAAGTCCTCACCCCCGTATTTCTTCGAAAGGGCCCTGACCCCTTCGGCAAGGTCATTGCCGATTCCCCGGCGGTAGGCAATGTCCTTGATCGCCTTTCCGATGG
>CAZKPR010000225.1:0-5740 GCA_964554685.1 uncultured Leptospirales bacterium
ACGACTACCTCCGCGAGCGCATTATCGACATCTCCGACATCAACCGGCGTGTTGTGGCAAACCTTCTCAGGACCGAATCATCGTCCCTCCAGGATATCACAGAAGAGGTGATCCTCTTCGCCCCGGACCTGACCCCCTCTGACACGGCCCTCATGAACAAGGAACACGTTATCGCCTTCGTTACGGACAGGGGCGCCCGCACCTCCCACACGGCAATCATGGCCCGCGCCCTGGAAATACCGGCGATCGTGGGCACCCACAACGCCACCTCCATGGTGAAAACCGGCGATACCGTAATCATTGACGCGGTCCACGGCAGGATCATCATCGACCCGACCCCGGAAGAGATCGAGGAATACCGCCAGCAGGACAGGGATTTCCGCGACCTCGAAATCGAACTCGCGAAGCTCACCAGCCTCCCCGCCCAGACCCTGGACGGGGAGGATATCTTCATCTACGGGAACATTGAGATACCCGACGAGATGAAAATCATCAAGGATCATGGCGCCCAGGGCATTGGTCTCTTCCGCTCCGAATTTCTCTTCATTGACCAGTCTCTTCCCGATGAAGATACGCAGTTTTCCGAATACCGGCGCGTCGCCGAGTTCTTCAAGCCCATGCCCGTCGTGATTCGCACCATCGACGTGGGTGCCGACAAGGTGTACGCCTTCACCGACGACTCCCGCGAGCGGAATCCCTTCCTGGGATGCAGGGCGATCCGTTTCAGCCTGGAGAATATCGATCTTTTCAGGATACAGATCAGGGCGATCCTCCGGGCGAGCCACTACGGCAACGTGAAGCTGATGTTCCCCATGATCACCACCGTCGAAGAGCTAAAAAAGGCCCGGGCAATCACGGGCGAGATAATGGAGGAACTGCGTCGCGAGGGAATTCCATTCGACGAGGAGATCAAGATAGGGCTGATGATCGAGGTCCCCTCGGCGGTCATCAATGCCGATATCCTCGCCCGTCATGCCGACTTCTTTTCCGTGGGCACCAATGACCTGGTACAGTACCTTCTCGCCGTAGACCGGATAAGCGAAAAGATCGCCTACCTCTACAATCCGCTCAACCTCTCCGTGCTCCGTTTCCTGAAGCAGATCGTCGATACGTCGCGGGCCAGCGGCACGCCCCTTTCCATCTGCGGGGAAATGGCGGGCGAACCCCAGTACACGATGGTCCTCCTGGGCCTTGGTTTTCGGCGGCTCTCCATGAGTCCCGTGTACATGTACCAGGTGAAAAAGATCATCCGCTCCGTGTCAATCGCCCAGTGCGAGGAACTCGTCTCATCGCTGTTGCTCCTCGAGGACACGGCTCTCATCGAAGATACGGTCCGCAGGAAGTTCAAGGAAATCTTCCAGTCCCTGAAAACATGAAGCTCTACCACGACCTCGCACGGTACTATTTCGCCATTGAGAAAAACCACCGGGATATATCCCAGGACGTGTCGTTTATCCTGGATCTCCCCGGATGCCGGCCCGGCGCCTCGCTCCTCGACCTCGGGTGCGGTACCGGCGAGCATCTCGACCGTTTTTCCAGGGCGGGTCTTCGCTGCACCGGCATCGACGACAGCGAGGAGATGCTCGCCATTGCGCGGTCCCGATTCCCCGACGCGGCGGATTACCATTTGCTCGACATGGCAGAGATAGATTATGAAGACGATTTCGACCTTGTTATCTCCCTCTTCGGCTCATTCAATTATCTCATCCATGACGCGGATGTCGCATCCATGCTTTCACGCATCGGGAGGGCTCTGAAACGCGGTGGAAGGGGAATCCTTGAAATATGGAATGCGCCGCCCATCCTCAAAATCCGGGAGAAGGAGATCGGGCCAGTGTCCACGACCCGTTTCGATGGATCGACGATCGGCAGGGAGCGGGGTTTCGCCATGAGGGGCGACACGGATAAAACCGTCGTTGAGGTGCATTACCGCTACCGGATCGAAGGTGCCGAGGGGATGAAGACGCTTCGTGACCGCCACCTGATGAGGGCATTCACGCCCGATGAAATAACACGTTTCATCGAGGCCTCGGGGCTTTCACTGTCGAAGGTGTACGCGAATTTTCTTTCCGAGCCTTACGATGAGAACTCGAACAGGATGGTGGTGGTCTTCGATAAACCGGGGCCCCTTTAGGCCCGGCCTACATCTTTACCGCCTGCTCATTGGCGTCGCCGTTGATCTCCACCTTCCAGTCGTCGATCGTGTCCTTCCATCGGTCGTAGAGGAGCCGTGTCTTGTTCTCGTCCTTGAAAAACCTGTCCGGGCTCTCAAGGGCGAGGAAGAGGACCTCCTCCATGGTGCTGACCGGGTGAAACACCATCTTCTCCTTTACGTCGGCGGGAATCTTTTCGAGATCCTTTTCGTTCTCCGAGGGGAGGATCACGTGGCGGATGTCTGCGCGATGCGCCGCCAGGATCTTTTCCTTGAGCCCCCCAATGGGAAGCACCTTGCCCCGCAGGGTTATCTCGCCCGTCATGGCCACGTCACAGCGGACGGGAATTGAGGACAGGAGGGATCCAAGCACCACGGCCATGGTGATACCGGCCGATGGACCGTCCTTGGGTATGGCCCCCTCGGGTACGTGAAGATGTATGTCCCTGTTGCGGACGTATTCGTCGTTGATCTTGAAAAACTGCTGGTTCGCCTTGATGTAGGTGAGCGCCGCCTGTGCCGACTCCTGCATCACCTCGCCCAGTTTTCCCGTCAGCGTGAGTTTTCCCTTGCCCTTGGTCAGCGAGGCCTCGATGTTCAGGATGTCACCGCCCACCTCGGTCCAGGCAAGGCCGTTGACAAGCCCCACCTCGTTCCTGGTGTCCTTGATCCCGTACTTGAATTTAATCGGGCCCAGGTAGGTGCCGAGTATCGTTTCGTCGATAACCCGCCGGTACTCCGGTCCGTTGATCACCACCTCCCTCGCCACCTTCCGGCACACCTTCGCGATGACCCGCTCCAGACTGCGGACCCCTGCCTCGCGGGTATAGTGGCGTATGGTGTAGAGGATCACGTCCTCGGGGTACTCGATGTTCTCCGGGCGCAGGCCGTTCTCCTCGATCTGCTTGGCCAGGAGGAAATTCTTCGCGATATTCAGTTTCTCCGGCTCCGTGTAGCTGGAGATCTCGATGATCTCCATCCTGTCAAGGAGGGGCGCCGGGATCTTGTGCTGTACGTTTGCCGTGGTGATGAACATCACCTGGCTGAGGTCGTAGCTTACCTCCATGTAATGGTCCACAAAGGCGTTGTTCTGCTCCGGGTCAAGCACCTCGAGGAGCGCCGACGAGGGGTCTCCCCTGAAGTCCATCGACATCTTGTCGACCTCGTCGAGAAGGAGGAGGGGGTTGACGGTCCCGGCCTTTTTCATAAGCTGGATGATGCGACCGGGGAGCGCCCCGACATAGGTCCGCCGGTGGCCCCTGATCTCTGCTTCGTCACGCACTCCCCCGAGGGACATGCGCACGAAATTCCTGCCCAGGGCCCTTGCCACGGACCTGCCCAGCGATGTCTTGCCGACGCCGGGAGGGCCCACGAAGCAAAGGATGGGGCCCTTCAGCTTCTTTGAAAGCTGGCGCACGGCGATGTACTCGATGATCCGCTCCTTCACGTCCTCGAGGCCGTAGTGGTCCTCGTTGAGTATCTCCATGGCGTGCTGGATGTCGCGGTTGTCCCGCGTCTTCTTGTGCCAGGGAACGTCCCGGAGCCACTCGATGTAGTTGCGCACCACCGCGGATTCGGCAGACATGGGGGGCATCTTCTCAAGGCGCTTGATCTCCTGGAGGGTCTTGGCCCTCGCCTCCGGGCTCATCTTCGCCTCTTCGATGGACTTTTTCAGCTCCTCGATCTCGTCGACTTCGCCGTCGCCCTGGCCGAGCTCCTTCCGTATCACCTTCATCTGCTCGTTCAGGTAATATTCCTTCTGGGTCTTTTCCATCTGCTTGCGGACCTGGCCCTGTATCTTCTTTTCGATGTACATGACCTCGATCTCGCCGTTGATGAACTCCAGGAGCTTCTGCGCCCTGTCCGCCGGATTTCCCGTGTCAAGGAGCGACTGCTTGTAGGCGATTTTCATCTCGATGTGGGACGCAACGACGTCGCAGAGATGCGAAAGGTCCTCGATGCTCTCCACGGAGGTCAGCGCCTCCCTCGGCACCTTCTTGTTCAGCTTGATATACTTGTCAAAGGCCTCGAGGAGGATTTTTTTATGGGTGGAGGATTCCGCCCCCGCCTCGACCTCGCGTTCGATATCGCGCACGGCCACGCTTATCGTTTCATCCGCGTCGACGAATTCCGAGAGATACACGCGAACGAGCCCCTCGACGAGGACCTTGATGGTTCCGTCGGGGAGCTTCAGGAGCTGCAGTATCTCCGCGATGGTGCCGACCTCGTAGAGATCCTCCCGGTCAGGTATGGACACATGGGCGTCTTTCTGGGTTGCCAGGACGATGAGACGGTCCCCCTTCATGGCGCTGTCCAGGGCCCTAACCGACTTCTCCCTCCCCACGAAAAGCGGGATCACCATGTGGGGAAACACGACAACGTCCCTCAGGGGGAGGAGCGGGTAGTTCTTGCTGAAATCTATTGTTTTTTTCATACTCGTTTCCATGCACTGCGTCACGGCGCTCGCGCCGTGGTTCTATGTCAGAACGGATTTACCGGGAAAAGATACAAAAATCCGTCCCGCACGAGGGGGTGCTTCAGGCCGTTTTTTCCGCTTCCCTGTCCAATACATCCGGCCCTTTCAGGCCCACGACCATCTCCCGGGTAATCACGATCTTCGCGACATTTCCCATCGAGGGGATGTCGAACATCAGATCGAGCATCAGCTTCTCCAGCACGGCCCGGAGGCCACGGGCCCCGGACTCCCGCGCCATTGACTGGGATGCGACCTCCTCGATGGCGCCATCGGTGAACTCGAGCTCGACGTCCTCGAAGGAAAAAATCTTCTTGTACTGCTTCGTGAAGGCGTTCATCGGCTCTGTGAGGATCCGCATGAGGGCCTCCTTGCTCAGCTCATCCAGCACGGCGACGACGGGAAGTCGTCCCACGAACTCGGGGATAAGGCCGTACTTGATCAGGTCTTCCGGCAGGAGATTCCTCAGCACGTTTTCATGCTCCTCGTCTCTGCGTGAGCGGATATCAGCCCCGAAGCCGAGGGTCTTGTTGCCGATCCGGGCTTCCACAACCTTGTCGAGGCCGACAAATGCCCCGCCGCAGATGAAAAGTATGTTCGTCGTGTTGATGGAGATGAACTCCTGGTGGGGGTGCTTTCTTCCGCCCTGGGGAGGAACGTTCGCCACGGTACCCTCGATGATCTTGAGGAGGGCCTGCTGCACGCCCTCGCCCGAGACGTCCCTGGTGATCGACGGGTTGTCAGATTTTCTCGATATCTTGTCTATCTCGTCAATGTAGACGATGCCTATCTCCGCCTTCTTCACGTCTCCGTCGGCGTTCTGTATCAGGCGGAGGAGTATGTTCTCCACGTCCTCTCCCACGTAGCCCGCCTCGGTCAGGGATGTGGCGTCGGCGATGGCGAAGGGCACCTGGAGTATGCGCGCCAGGGTCTGGGCCAGAAGGGTCTTTCCCGATCCCGTGGGCCCGGCGAGAAGTATGTTGCTCTTGTCGAGCTCCACGTCGTTTTTCTTCAGGTTCTTGTTCGAGAATATCCGCTTGTAGTGGTTGTACACCGCTACCGATAGTATCTTCTTCGCCTAGTCCTGGTCGATGACGTACCGGTCGAGGATATCC
>CAZKPR010000226.1:0-2091 GCA_964554685.1 uncultured Leptospirales bacterium
CTGTCGTCGATCCTGGAAGGGATGCAGTCTCGTTTCCGGGGAGGCGATCTTGAGGAGATTGCGCGCGAGCAGAACCGCATGGACGCCACGTACCGGCGGATAGAGGACTTGAAAGAGGAGTTCATCCGCCACATGGAGGAAATCATATCGGGGAAGAAGAATCTCCTGACGCTGTGCGAGTCGTTCATCGTGATCCTGAACGAGTTCGAGGGGCTCTTCAAGGCCATCGGCGACACGGTGAAGCGATTCGAGGCGCTGAACATGATCACCAGGATCGAGCTGGCGCGGCACACCACGCTCTCGCGCACCCTGGGCGGGGCCCTCAACTCGGTCATGGCGCTTCCCGCCCAGATGAAGCGCATCGTCGAGGAATCCATGGACCTCTACGGGCGGATACGGGGCAATATAGTGGATGCCGTTGCACGCTACGCCGGGAATTTCCGCTCCCAGGAGGAGGTCCTGGAGGGATGCATCGCTTCGATGAAGAAGGTTTCCGTGAAGCTGTACGAATCGCAGAAATACTACTGGGACATCTCCCAGGAGATCGGGCGCTACAGCGAGAGGGTCCTGGGTTTTATCGAGGACAAGTGCGCGCAGAGCGGCATGGACGAGGCGGGGGAGTCACTCCGGAGGATAACCGGGGAAGTGCGCGCGCATTTCGTCTCGATCCATGGCGACGTGAAACCCGACATCGAGGGGGTGTGGCAGCGCATCCGGGAACAAGCCGGCGTGATCCCGGCCGGATCCTTTTTTGCCGCCCTGGGGAGTGAAATCGAGACCGGGAAATCCCGGGAGCGGGTCATCATTTTCTGATTGCGGGGCATGGCGCCCCGAGAGTGGAGGATTTCAAATGACGGAACTACGCCTTTCACCGGACTGCGGCGTTCGGAGCGTGCGGGGGCTGTACGATGAGGCCCTCGGCGCGGCGCGGGACGGCGGCGACGTCGCAGTGGACTGCGGCGACGTTCACAGGGTCGACTGCTCCGTGGCCCAGGTCCTCCTGGCCCTGAGAAGGGACTGCGAAACGAGGGGGGCGGCCTTTACGGTACTGAGGGCAAACGATGTCACGGCGAGGCTTTTGATGCTCGCGGGTATTCAGTGATCGGCCGGGGCGGCGCGGCGGCGCCCGGGATTTCAAATTGAGTTGAACCTGAAAAATGGAAATTTCGCCAGGGAGGCGGTCATGAAGCATATAATGGTAATCGACGATTCACCGACCATCAGGACGAGCGTCGAATACGCGCTGGACGGGCTCGGCTTCGCCATGGAGCACGCCGAAAACGGATCGGACGCGCTGGAAAAGGTGAAGACGATCAAGGGCAGCGGGGGCGACGTCGCCCTCTGCATCGTGGACATCAACATGCCGGTGATGGACGGGATCACCTTCATCGGGGAGTTCAGGAAGCTGGACCGGTTTACCCCGGTGCTGGTCCTGACGACCGAGTCCGAGGAGGGAAAGATCAAGGCGGGGAAAGAAGCCGGCGCTTCCGGGTGGATCGTCAAGCCGTTCAGGAACCAGGAAATGGTGAATGTCGTCCAGAAGCTGGTCAGGTGACGACGACCGGCCGCCGCGCCGGGAGAGATTGCCGCATGCCGCACTATCACGCAAGAATTGCCGGAGGAGGCTGCCATGAAGAAAACCGCCATACACGAAAACAGGGAGGGCTCCCGGGAGGGCGCCGTGAAAGACCTCAAACAGTTCGTGACCTTCGTGATCGCGAACGAGAACTACGGCGTGCCGGTCCTGAAGGTGCAGGAGATCATCGGCATGACCGAGATCGTGCACGTGCCGAACAGTCCCGATTTCATGAAGGGGGTCATCAACCTCCGCGGCTCCGTGGTCCCCGTCATCGACATGCGGACCCGGTTCCGTATGCAGGAGCGGGAATACGACATGTTCACGGTCATCATCATCGTCGAGGTCAGGGACATGCTGGTGGGCATGATCGTGGACTCGGTGTCCGACGTCGTCGACATGGCGGCGGGGGACATCCAGAAGACACCCAACTTCACCGTGAAAATCGACACCGATTACATAGAGGGGATCGGGCAGATCGCCGACAAGCTCGTCATCATCCTCGATATCGAGCA
>CAZKPR010000226.1:2101-5694 GCA_964554685.1 uncultured Leptospirales bacterium
CTTGTCCGCCGCCTCCAGCGCCTTGTCGAACTCGCCGCGTTCCAGGAGGAGCTCGGCGCGATGGGAAGCGACGACGCGGCGACGGCATGATACGGAGCGACGTCAACAGGTTCGGCAGAACGCTGTACATCCTTTACCCGGGGGAACACCACGCCGCGGCCGAGGACTGCCTCCTCGCCACCGTGGCGGGGTCGTGCGTCGTCGTCTGCCTCCATGACCAGCGGAAGAGGATCGGCGGCATCGGACATTTCATCGTCCCCGGCGCCATCGGTACCGAGGGGATCATCGCGGACGACGTGGCCGCCCAGGGCATCGCCAGCCTTGAGTACCTGATCGGTGACCTGGTGAAACTGGGAGGGGACCGGAAGCACTTCAGAGCGACGCTCTACGGCGCCGGAAGCTTCGGCGGGAGCGGGATCCGCGAGGACGTGACGGGAAGCAACATTCGGTTTCTTCGCGAGTATTTCAGCCTGGAGAAGATACCGGTTGCCCGGGAGGACCTGGGAGGAAATTACAGAAGGAAGATTTTTTTCTGCCCCCGCACGGGCTCCTCGTTCAGAAAGTTCCTGATGAACAACAGCGACCATTCGGAATTCCTGCGTCTCGAGGCGGAATACATCGTCGGCGTGTTCGGGAAGAACGACAGGTTCGGCAAGGTCCTTCTCTTCGATTGAGGTGAAACATGGTGACCATAGCGGGAATCCGGTCCCTGGGTAACCAGGAGTTCTGCCATATCAAGGACATCGTGTACCGCGAGAGCGGCATACGCCTCTCAGACATGAAAAAGGCCCTGGTGCAGGCAAGGCTCATGAAGAGGCTGCGGGAACTGAGGATGGGGGATTACGGCGAGTACTGCCGCTACCTGAACGACCATTACGACAGCGAGATCATAAACCTGATCAACTGCATCACCACGAACAAGACCGATTTCTTCAGGGAGCCGAAGCACTTCGACTTTCTCAGGGAGACCGCCTTCCCCGAGTTCGGGAGGACGGGGAGGGGGCGCGTGACGATATGGAGCGCGGGCTGTTCCACGGGCGCCGAGCCCTATACCATAGCGATAACGGCCCTGGAATATTACGGCGGCGGGAGTAACCCGCCCCCCGTGAGGATACTCGCCACTGACATCGATACCCAGGTGCTCCGGAAGGGCGAGGAGGGGATGTATCCCGTCGGTGAAATCGAAACGATGGACATCGACATCCTGCGGCGTTATTTCAAGAGGGGGACCGGGGAGAACGCCGGCTACTTCAAGGTCAAGGACGAGGTGAAAAACCTCATCGCCTTCAGGCGGCTGAACCTCCTTGAGGAGACCTACCCGATGAAAAGCCCCTTTGACGTGATCTTCTGCCGCAACGTCATCATCTATTTCGACGCCGCTTCGCGGAACAGGCTCTTCGAGAGGTTCCACGCCTGCCTCGCCGACGACGGCTACCTGATCATGGGGCACTCTGAAACCATCGCGGGGATGACGGGCAGGTTCCGCTTCCTCGGCAACACCATCTACAAGAAGGTGATCTGACATGCATATACCCTACGCCTCACGGCTCGGCAAGAGAATCAGGACAATACAGCCCGGGGAGTACCACGTGTCCGCCGAAGACGAGATGATCGGCACGATGCTGGGGTCCTGCGTATCCGTGTGCCTACACGACCCCGCTGCCGGGGTTTCGGGCATGAACCACTTCATGCTTCCCGGAAGGATCGTGCTGTCGGACATCATGCAGGACCGCTCGGCCCGGTACGGCGTCACGGCGATCAACGAACTGATTCGCGACATGGAGCGGGCCGGGGCCCGGCGCGAGAGGATCACGGCGAAGCTCTTCGGCGGGGGAAACGTGATCGCCGCCATGCGGGAGACGAACACCATTCCCTCGGACAACGTGCGCCTTGCCATGGTCATGCTCGAGCTGGAAGACATCCCGATCGACGAGATGGTGGTGGGGGGTATCTACGCCCGGAAGATCATCATGGAGGTGAAAACGGGAAAGGTGTACCTGAAAAGCATCACCAGGAACGAGGTGATCGAGCGGCTTGCGAAGGATGAGGAGCGGTACGTGCGGGGGAGAACGGTCGTGGCATGAAAAAGATCAGGGTCCTCATCGTAGACGACTCGGCCGTGGTGAGAAAATACCTTACGGAGGTGCTCTCACGCGCCCGGGGGATCGAGGTCGTGGCCACGGCCCTGGACCCGATCATCGCCGTGGACAAGATCAAGAAATTCGAACCCGACGTGCTCACCCTGGACGTGGAGATGCCCCGCATGGACGGGCTCACCTTCCTGTCGAAGCTGATGATAGCCCGGCCCATGCCGGTCATCATGGTCAGCTCCTTCACGGACGCCGGCGCCCGGGTTACCATGCGCGCCCTGGAGCTCGGCGCCGTGGATTTCATCCTGAAGCCGGCCCTCGGCACGGAGGATGCGCACCACGAATTTTCCCGCGAGCTCGTGGAGAAGATCATCGCCGCCAGCCAGTCGAAGGTGCGCCCCGGGGTGTCCCCTCGGGCCGGGACGGAGGCATCCCACGACGCCCTGGCGAAGCACACCGCCGACGTGATCCTCCCTCCGAAAAGGGCGGTCCGGGCCCGGGAGCGGAGCGAGAAGGTGATCGCCATCGGGGCCTCCACCGGGGGAACCGAGGCGATTGCGGCTATCATAAAGGATATACCCGACGACCTTCCGGGCATCATGATCGTGCAGCATATGCCGGAAAAATTCACCCGGGCCTTCGCCGACAGGATCAACGGCATGGCGAAACCATACGTAAAGGAGGCGGAGCACGGCGACCGCCTCTACCGGGGGATCGCCCTCGTGGCGCCGGGCAACCGGCACCTGATCCTGCGATCCGACATGAACGGCTACTTCGTCGAGGTCAACGACGGCCTCCCGGTGAACCGGCACCGGCCCTCCGTGGACGTCCTCTTCCGCTCCGTGGCCCAGACCGCGGGGCGCAACGCCATGGGGATACTCCTAACCGGCATGGGATCAGACGGGGCCACGGGTCTTCTGGAGATGAAGGACGTGGGCGCCGTTACCATCGCCCAGGACGAAGCCTCCTGCGTGGTCTTCGGTATGCCCCGGGAGGCGATTCGGATCGGGGCCGCTTCACAGATCATGAACATCCGCGAAATCACTACGTTCATCAATGAGCAGGGCGGGGCACAGGTCCCCGCCCACAGGCCCGCCTGATAGATTCGCCCCCGCAGCACCCCCGCGCACCGACCCCCATTCCCAACCGCCCCGCTCGGGGCGGTTGTTATGCGCATTGACTCAATGGGAGTCATGCTGCAATAATTGCCATGAATCATGAAAATTCGGAATTACACCGTGACTCATTCTGAGTTTATCCGGAAAAACATAATTTTATTGCACGAAATTAATAAAATACCGATTTTTCTAGGCCTGGTACATGGTAAAAATTTGCATTTTTAACATGACAATGCTACCATCAGTCTAGCGGGACGGTTTTCAGCCGTGCCGCTGCTTTACAATCCAATGATATGGCACGATCCGTGAAACAGAACGGTTTACCGAGAAAGACCGCCGCGATAATCTGCATACTCATCGCCGCGATCGCGCTTTCCTGCAAAAA
>CAZKPR010000227.1:0-5620 GCA_964554685.1 uncultured Leptospirales bacterium
GGCATCATCCCTCAGGGTTCCCACGAACACCGCGTCGATCGTGATACTCGACATTTCCCTCATGGGTGAGCATGACAACGACTACATGAACGGGATTTTCAGAAAGTACAGCGAGCGGAACCCGGAGATCATGAAATATTCCGAGCGGCAGCTCGTCAGCTCCGACATCATCGGGAGCACCCATTCCACCATCTACGATTCGCTCTTCACCCATCGAAGGACCACGAAGAGGGGCGGCCAGCTCTACACCATGGTGGACCTCAACTTCTGGTACGATAACGAGTTCGGCTACGTGTCGAGCCTCGAGCGGCTCTACCGGATGATGACGGGAGCGTCGTGACGGCGCGAAGAGCGGTTCAATCCCGGGCGCGGGATATCGCTTTGTTTTTTAGTTGACAGGAGCGCATGGTGTGTCATCTATGCAGGCATGAATGCCATGCGCACGATGCTCCCTGTCGCACTGCTTGTTCTTGCCGCCTTCGCGTTTTCCTGCGCCCGCGATTACAATAAGGAAGTCGTGGGTAAATGGAACGCGGGAAAGGCGACGTCGGATAAGGACATGCTTTTTACCCTGCGGGGCGATGGCACCTTCACTGCCGAGGTCGTGGGACACGACATGAAGCCCGCGCCGGGGAGTTACCGAATCAAAAAGGGGAGAATTTACTTCACCTTCCCGACGATCGAGCTGCACTATAAAATAGTCAGCCTCGACGAGAAAACCCTGGTCATGAGCTCGAAGTACGCGCGCCTTACCTGGCGCCGCGTCGAGTAGTCCCCCCGCCGCGCCCCTCATTTCCAGTTCACGATGGTTTCCCTGTAGTGATCGTAGAGTTTTCCCATCTTGGGCATGCGGCCCTTCGCCACGGCGTCGATGATCATGTTTTTCCTGGTACAGATGTCCTGCTTCGTGGTAAAATCTTTCGGGTGGCACTT
This sequence comes from uncultured Leptospirales bacterium, assembly GCA_964554685.1. GTDB lineage: Bacteria > Spirochaetota > UBA4802 > UBA4802 > UBA5550 > RBG-16-49-21. Next base: position 934 of record CAZKPR010000227.1, read on the forward strand.
GATGCAGTTGTCCTGGAGCGCTTTGAACACGTTGTCGTTGGGCATTGAGACGCAGGGCTCCCTGGTGAACTTGTCGAGGCTCGTCACGCACCCGATCATGAGCGCCGCGGCAACGGTCAGGGCGGCGATGCAGTGCTGTTTTTTCATATCACGCTCCTTTTGATTGGTGTGGTTTCTACCGGCCATTGGCGCTTCGCGTATCGGGCCCGCTGAATCCCCCCCGTAGCATCGGCATGGCCGTAGCGGGTAACATCATGCCCTCCGGGTCGAATTTTATCAACCATAATTATCATGACGCGGCGGAAGGCCCCCCGCCGGGGCAATAGTGTCTTGACACGCCCCGGGAATCCGGTATGCTGGGATACGCGGGGAGGGACCACGTTGTTCAGGGCGTTCCGGGCGGTCCCGTACCCCGAAAAAAGCGCGATTAATATCTGGGAGGTAGCCATGCACACGCGTCGTACAATCTATGCCGGCGTCCTGGCCGCGGCCTTTCTTTTCTCGCCTGCCTTCGCGAGCAAAACCTCGGTGGAGATCCAGGCGCCGGAATCGGCGGCAATCGGATCTAAGATCAACGTGACCGTCAGGGTGATCCATGACGGAAACAATTTCATGCACTACACGGACTGGGTCTATCTCAAGGCGAACGGGAAGGAGATTGCCCGGTGGGAGTTCACCAGGGGCGCACGTCCCGAGGCAGAAGTGTTCACGCGCCAGGTGGAGTACACGGTCACCGGCCCCGTGGAGTTCGAGGCCCAGGGTCACTGCAATCTACACGGGAGCACGGGTACCCGGACCTTTACAGTGAAGGTCCGGTAGGCGAAGGCGGGTCCGGGCAGGACACCGATTAACAGTGAGGAGGGGTGTGATGAAAATCGGCGGAGTATCGATCATTCTTTTGCTGGGAGTCGTGAACATGCTGCTTCTCGCCTTCCAGCTCATGACCGGGCTGCACCGGATCAAGGTCCCCATTGGCGTGCATAAAAAGACCGGCGTGGTCCTCTTTTTCTGCGCCCTCATACACGGTCTTCTCGCCGCCCTGGCGAACGCCCTCTAGGGGATTGTGAAGAGCCTGAGGTCCTTCGGGCGCGCGTCTCGGTACGCGGGCTCCCGGGCGATTCTTTTCAGCTTCCGGAGCACGTTGTAGGGCCTCTTGACCACCGCGACGTTGACGAGCCAGGGGGGGAGGTCCCCCCCGGGGTCGTTATGCAGGCGATAGGTCACCTTCACGACGCCGCGTTTCGCGTCGGGGACGAATTCCCAGTACCCGGCGACCTTTTTGACCCTGACGATATTTTCCCGCTCGGGGATGTAGTCCCAGAGGCTCGTCATCCTCAGGGTGACGGCCCCGTTTTTACCGTTCCGCTCGAAGGATACCCGCACGACGGTGTCCCGGTCCTTCGCCGGCGGCGGGACGTTGATGCGCTGGTAGAGAACCGGGTCGCGGGAGGCGATCATCCCCAGGAGCTTCGCCTCCTTCACGGAGGGGAATATCCGGGTGTAGGATTTCACGTCCTCCATGAGGGCGAGCACGCAGGGCATTGTCGCCTGGATCTCCGTGACGGCCATGAACTCGAGTGAGCCGGAACCGGGAACCTTTCTTGTCCAGACGGCGATGCCGTCCTTTTCCTTCCGGAGTTTCCATTCGGAGTCGTCCGCGGCGGCGGTGCCGAGGAGGAGAAGCGCCAGGAGGGGCGCGGCGGCGCGGGCCGTTCGTCTGTGTCGCATGCAGGGACCTCGCGAAATGAAATAGTACGGGCTCCCCGCGCCGCGTGACGGCGCGGCGACGGCGGCGAGTTCCCCCGGCCCGCATCATGACGGACTCTAGCGGGGGCGGGAATTTTGTAAAGAACTTTCCCTCCCCCGATTTTCCGTCACCGCGACGTTTCACAACAGAAAAAACATTTGCTCTCATCGACAGGCCCTGTTAGGGTTGGGGGAAGCGTATCATCGTGAAATGATCATGACGGGGCCTGGAGCGTCGGGGCCGCCGGGAATTACGCGGAAGGGGGCGCAATGCCGGGGGGTAAACGGTTTCTAGCTTTGCTGTCGGTCAGGCTGGAGGGGTACGGCTTTCTGGTCCTCATTCCCCTGGCGGTCTATTTCGTCGTGGCAAGCGGAGAGGCGAGGGGATACCCCGGGGAATACGTGGTCACCGGCGCCCTCATCGCCGGGCCGCTGACCCTTCTTACCGGTCTCCTGGCGCGGTTCATTCGCCTCAGACCCTTTCTCACGTTCCTGTCCCGCGGTCCGGGGGCGGATCGGTGCGGGGATGACCGGGAAAGGATACGAAACCTCCTCCTCCTGCACCCCCTCTGGGAGGCCTCGGCGGTGGGGATCAGGTGGCTCGCGGGCATAGCGATCGCCTCGGGGTACGTGTGGTATCGCACGGGTATGTTCGGCGGGGTCGAGTGTGCGCTGGTTATGCTTATTTCCATACCCTCCAGCTTCGCAATTTTTTACTTTACATCGGAGAATGTCCTCGCCCGCGCCCTGGGAGACGGGCGGATGGGAGAGGCGCCGCGTCATCCCGGGGAGGGCCGCGTCTTCGGCCTCTTCGGCCGCGCCATCCTGACCCTGGTTTCCGCCGTCTCCATCCCCACCGTGGTGTTCGGCTACTTCTTTTTCCTTTCCCAGGAGGGGATGCTGGCCACGGGCCGCGCCAACCTCCACATAGGGATCATCACGGCATTCTCCCTCATGGTGATCCTCATCATCGCCTACGAGTCGAGCGTCAGTATCCGCCTCGCCGTGCGCATGGTGGTGGGTGCCCTTGAGAAGCTCAGGAAGGGCGACCTGCACGTCCGCATTCCCCTGGTCTCACGCGGGGAAATGGGGATCATCGGGCGCCACGTGAATTACCTGGCGGACTCCCTTAATGAATTCATGATTAAGAACAGGGAACTCACGGACAATCTTGAACGGACCGTGGAGCGCCGCACCGAGGAATTGAACACCGCCATGGAGGAGCTCACGGCGGCCAACGACCACCTCCGGGAGGCCAGGGACGAGCTCTGGGGTGAGATGGAGCTGGCGAAGAGGATCCAGACGGTCCTCCTCCCCGGTTCTCCCCGTATCGGGGGCTATGACCTTGTGGTCCGGATGGAGACGGCGGCGCACGTGGGGGGCGATTACTACGACGTCATTAACGCCTCCGACGAGGACTGGGTGGTGATCGGGGACGTCGCGGGGCACGGTATGACGGCGGGGCTTGTCATGATGATGGCCCAGACGGCCATTCATACCGCCCTGAAAAACGATCCCGGCATCGACCCCCGGGGCCTCCTGGAGATCGTCAACGAAGTGATCTACGAGAACACGCGGCGCTTCAGCGAGGAAAAATTCATGACCCTCACCGCCATCGCCGTGGGCCGCGACGGAGAGATGCGCTACGCGGGACTGCACGAGGACCTCCTCCTCTACCGCGCGGCGTCGGGTTCCGTCGAGGTCCATGAGACCGACGGGATCCTGATCGGCATGATGGAGGATATCCGGGGCAGGGTAACGGGGGCGCGCCTTCGCCTTGAGCCCGGGGATGTCCTGCTGCTCCATACCGACGGCGTCGTGAACGCCTGGGCGCGTGATTCCGTCTCCGGGAGCCGGAGCCTGGCGCGTGATTCCTTCGGGCAGGGTCGCCTTGTCGGTGCCCTGGAGCGCCGGGGCGGAGAGTCCGCCCCGGCGGTCCTCGCGGAGATCATGGAACTCCTCGAGGGCTTCCGCCGCGAAGACGATGCCACGCTCATGGTGATACGGCGGATATCCTGAATATTTTTCCACTGAACACTGACCAGTCGGTTTTTTTGTTTTGACATTCCGGAACCGCGGGGTCTAAGGTTCAGGTTCATGCGATCAATTGCGGCGCATGCATTCATCCGATACAGAAGGAGGAAGGTGATGAAAACTAACCGCGGGCGTACGGCCGTCGCGGCGGCCCTGGCGCTGATGGTCATCCTGCCCCTGGGACTTCGCGCCGAGGAGAAAAAGGACAACCCCTGGGTTCTGAAAAAGAACAAGGACGGCATCAAGGTATTCGTGCGCAACGTCGAGGGGATCGAATTCAAGGAGTTCCTGGGCGTCATGACGGTGGACGCGCCGATCGCGAAGGTCGACGCACTCATGAATAACGTGCCGAACCAGGTCAACTGGATGTGCGACATGATCGAATCGAAGGTGATCAGCGGCGATCCGGTGAACCCGATCCAGTACAACGTCATCACCGCCCCGCTGGTGTCCAACCGGGACGTGATCATACAGACCAGGGTCGTCCGCACGGCGGGGAAGATAACCCGGTACTTTAAAGGGATACCCCACGCCTCGGTTCCCCCGCGCAAGGGGATCGTGCGGATGCCGAAGATGGTAGGGGTCTGGATATTCGAAAGCGTGGGGCCGAACCAGACGAAGATCACCTACCAGAACCTCGCGGACCCGGGAGGATCCCTCCCCTCGGGCCTCGTGAACATGACCGTGGTGAAACAGCCCTTCGTTACCCTCAACGGGATGCGCGAACAGTTGAAGAAGTGACGGGCGCCCCATCCCCCTCCCCGGCCGGGGAGGGGGAAAGGTTTTTTTTACTTTACATTTCCCCGATCTTCTCCCCAGAATAGCACTCGGTCTACCCGCGCCAGGGGAGAAAGTCCATGCAAGAATTCACGACACTCATCGTTCCATCACAGTTTATCTTACCGGC
>CAZKPR010000228.1:0-5596 GCA_964554685.1 uncultured Leptospirales bacterium
GGCGAGTCGAGGAGATCGCGACGTTCCTGGCTGAGCAGGGCTTGACCGCGCTGCCCTATCACGCCGGCCTGGAGAAGGAGGAGCGCCAGCGGCACCAGGAACGATTCCAGCGCGAGGAGGGCGTGATCATCGTCGCCACGATCGCGTTCGGGATGGGTATCGACAAGCCCGACGTGCGCTTTGTCGCGCATCTCGACCTCCCCAAGAGTATCGAGGCCTACTACCAGGAGACGGGACGCGCCGGGCGCGACGGGCTCCCGGCGCGGTGCCTCCTCCTCTACGGACCCGGTGACGCCGTGAAGATACGCTACTTCATCAACCGGATACCCGAGGACGCGAGACGCGTCGCCGCCTCGCATCACCTCTCGGCGCTTTCAGGCTACGCGGAAACGGCGGGGTGCCGGCGGCGTCCCCTTCTCTCGCATTTCGGGGAGGAGTACGCGGTTGAAAACTGCTCCATGTGCGACAACTGCGTCAATCCCCCCGGGGCCGAAACCGACTACACGCACCAGGCGCGGAAGTTCCTCTCCTGCGTGAAGCGCACCGGCGAATCCTTCGGGTACTCCCACATCGTCGACGTTCTTCGCGGCTCCGAATCGAAAAAAATACTTGAGCGGGGTCACCAGAATCTCTCGACCTATGCCATCGGCGGGGAGCTTTCGAAGAAGCAGTGGATGACGCTCGGGCGCCGCCTCACGGTCGGGGGGCTCCTCTTTCAGGACCTCGATTCCTACGGCGCCCTCAAACTCACCGCGAAGGGCTACGCGGTCATGAAGGGGGAGGCGCCGTTTCTCACGTCCCCCATCGGGGAGGACGCGCCTTCGCGCAGGGTCCCCGGCGCCGCCGCACACGACGGCGAGCTCTTCAACCTCCTCCGGGCGAGAAGGAAATCGATCGCAGACGCAGCCGGCGTCCCACCCTATGTTGTATTCTCCGACAGGACCCTGGCGGAGATGGCGCATTATTTTCCGCGTTCACCGGAATCGCTCCTCGACATTCACGGCGTCGGCAGGAGCAAGCTTGAGCGCTACGGGGACGAGTTCATCCAAATAATAGAAGACTACTGCGCCCGCCATGACGTTACCGGGTCGCCGCCGCCGAAAGCCAGGGCCAAGGCCCCCGAGGATTACCGGCACCGCGAAGTGGGGCGCGCCTTCAACAACGGCACGGAGATAGACGGCCTGATGGAGAGATTCGGCGTGGCGCGGCAGACGGTCCTGGCGCACCTTTTTCGCTACTGCATGGAGGAGGGAACCCTGAGGGCGGAAGGGCTCGTCCCTCTCATGACCCTGCCCGACGAAACCCGCGAGGCGCTCTACCGCGCCTTCGACGAGGTGGGAACCGACCGGATACGTTCCGTCCATGACATCATGAACGGAGAGGCGACCTATGATGATATCGCGCTCTACCGCCTGGCGTATTGTGCGGGAAACACCACCCGGGCATGATGGACGCCCTCAATTCCCGGTTCGCCCCCATGGTGAAATCGATTCCACGCAAAAGCATTTGACACCGCCGACAGACCGGGGCACCCTCAACCCATGACGGCACAGGCCCATGAAGTCCTCATCCTCGACGGCGAGGAGACCTCCATGACCTCCTGCCCGGCGATCCCGGCTGACCATGAACGGATCGAAGCGGTCCCGATGGAGGAGGTCGCCGAGGCCATCCGCTCGGGGAGGATACGCGGCCCGGTTCTCTCCACGACGTGCTGGCGGAAGTATATCGCCACATGGGAGATCCGGGAGGGGAGGCTCTACCTCGTGTCGATCGAGGGAATCTACCGCCTCGCCGGGGAGGGGCCCCTCCACGCCGACTGGGTGAGCGGCATCCTCCGGGTCCCCCGGGGGCAAATGACCCGGTATGTCCACATGGGCTTTGAGAGCGAGTATGAAAAGGAGCTCCTCATCACGGTCGAGGGGGGCGTGGTGAAAGAGATGCGCGAGGCTGATGGGGGGGCGACGCGGGACCCGTCACACCCCACGGCACCGCCTGGTACGAGGCGATAACTATCGAGGCAGATTCCACCTTGAGCATCAAAATTACCGATAACTATCGGGAGGGCATTACCCCCGACTCCTGATATACCGATACCTATCGGCCCGGACCATGGAGGCGCCGAACATGAACCGAGGAGTGTTCACGATCCCCGGCCTCATGGAGCGAAAACCCGGAAATGAGTCATAATTTTTTGCCGTCAGAACATAACCTGTATATATTGTTACCAACACGACACCACGGGAGGAGCGACCATGAAGGGAGACCATGTGCACCGGCTCATCCACAGCCACGAGCACGAACATGATCATGAGCACGAACACCTGCATGGTGAGAAGGCCCACACGCACCCCCACGGGCATCATCATGCACACGAGCATGCGCATGAGCACAAGCACCCCCATGAACATGGCGCGGGCGCCAGCCTGCACTCACACGAGCACAGGGGTGACCATGGCGCCCATGATCATGCCCATGACACCCACGGCGCCGAGGTGCATGATCATTCCCACTGATGGGCGCCCCGCGCACCCAGATAAAAGTGCTGGACAGCCGCGTCGGGTGCGGTAATCTCTTCGTCGTCTCCGGCACGAGGAGGGCCTTCAGCCACTGCCTTCCAAACCAAGCCGCGACGAGGAGCCGCCCATCATGCTGAGCTTTCTTCCAGGCCCCCTGCGGGGAATCCTGGGCATTCTCTTTATCGTGGTGAACACCCTCTTCTGGGGCGTGCCGGTCTACGTCACGGCGCTCTTCAAGCTCACCCTCCCCTTCCGGGCAACACGCGCCTTCTTCGATTACATTCTGAACTGGCTCTCCTACACCTGGATGTACTGCAACAACGCCTTCATCGATCTCGTGAAAAGGGTGGAGTACGACGTGGCGGGCCTCGAGGAGCTGGAGATGCAGGAATGGTACCTGGTCGTGGCGAACCACCAGACATGGGTCGACATCATCGCCCTGCAGAAGGTCTTCCACGGCCGCATACCCTTTCTGAAATACTTCCTCAAGCGGCAGCTCATCTGGGTGCCGATCCTGGGCCTGGCATGGTGGGCCCTGGACTATCCCTTCATGAAGCGCTATTCCCCGGAGTTTTTAAAGAAGCATCCCCATCTTCGCGGGAAGGACATCGAGGCCACAAGGAAGGCCTGCGAGAAATTCCGGCACAAGCCCGCCTCGATCATGAACTTCGTGGAGGGGACGCGCTTCACGCCGGCAAAGCACGCGGCCCAGGGCTCACCCTACCGGCACCTCCTGAAGCCGCGCTCCGGGGGAATCTCCTTCGTCCTCTCCGCCATGGGGGGCCGCATGAGAAAGCTGATCGACGTCACGATCCATTACCCCGACGGCGCTGAGAACACCTGGGAGTTTCTCCGCAGTAAAAGGACGCGCATTCTGGTGCGGATCCGCGTGCTCCCCATCGACGACGCCCTGCGCAACCAGGACCCGGACGACCTTGAGTACCGGGAGCGCTTCAACCGGTGGCTGAACCGCCTCTGGGAGGAGAAGGACCGGGAGATCGATCGCCTCGCCTCTGCTTCTGATTAATCATGCCGAAGAAAGGAGGAACCGGTCATGAACAGAACACCAGCGCAAATCCGCCGCATGGCGCACCTGGGAGCGCTCCTCCTCATCCTCTGCATTCTCTTCACCGTCTTCGGCAGCCTCCTGTTCTTCCATGAATCGATCCAGCTCCCGCGGTCCCTGCGGGTACTCCGGGAGTACCGCGTCGTTGTTGCCCTGGGTCTCCTCGCCGGGGCGTTTCTCGCGGGCGTCTCCTTCATCGCGCTTTTCCGCGCCGCCAGGAGGCGGGCCCTCCGTGACCTTGACGATGCCCTCAAACTCCCAGGCTTCGAGGCCCTGCCCCATCTTGCGGGGCGGCGCTACCGCGGCGCCTACAGGGGAAGGCGCGCCGACATCCACCTCCTGCCCCTGCGGACCCGTCGCTACATGGGAAGCATGCACACCACCCACTACGCGGGCCATGCCCTGGACCTCTTCCTCGCGGCGAGGACCGGCACCCGTCTTTCGGTCACCCTCTCGGGAGAGGCAATTAAAACCGGGAACGTTTTCTACCAGCGTCTCGGTGACCGGGCACAACATGGCTCAAGCGTCGCCATGGTGAAGAAGGTAGCACCCTTTCTCGCGGCGCGGAGCGGCCTCTCGGAGATCGACGGCACCCCCCTGGGCCTGGGGGAGGCCATGATCTATACGGCCAACCGCCCCTGGGGGGAATACCTCCTCTCGGAGAGCGGGATCATATCGGCCATCCGGGACCTCCTCCGATGGCGGGACGTGAGTGCCATGGTGTCCGTCGTGGTGATGCCCGGGGCCGTACGACTGCGCCTCAGGGCAAGGCTCGAGAATATTTCGGGGACCGCCCTTGAGGGATGGATGGAAGCCCTCGATCGTATCGCCGCCGCCATCGAGGCCCTCCCCCGGCCGGAGCCCTTTCTCGAGGAGACCGAGGGGGAGCGTATCGCCCGGGAGGAGCCGGAGCAGATTCACCGGAAGGTGAAAATCGTGGCCCTGCTCTTCATCCTTATCCTGGCTGCCTTCGGCGCGGTACTCGGTCTGCTCATCGCGCGGTAGGGTCGGGCCGCGTCGGCACAACCCTCCTCTCATTCCCCCGGCATCTTCTCGCGGACCGGCTCGCGCAGCAGGGGCATTCCCGCACGTATATACTGTTTCAGGATGGCCCAACTCGGCCCATTCGTGCCCTCAATCGCGGCAAGGGAGGCGAACTCGATCGCCGCCGCCAGGGCGAGGACCAGGGGCAGGGAGGCGAGCATGGCGGCGGCGCGGCGGGCGCCGCTCCAGGCGGCCTTCTTCACTTCAAAGAAAAAGTGGACAATTCCGAAGGAGAAGACCGCCGAGAACCATGACAGGAAATTCAGAAGGGGCACGCCGAGGATGAAGAGGCTCGTCTCCGGCTTGTAGGCGGGGTTCCACTTCCAGAGCCCGAAGGCCGTGGCAAAGGGATCGACCACGGCGTCAAAGCAGAGGGCGATGACCGCGACGAGGAGCCCCTGCAGAACGAAGGAGCGCGCCTTTATCCAGGGGAACCCCCTGCGGAGCTCCTCGAGGATGAACACGCAGGGGTAGAAGACCGTGCTCCACCCGAACATGGTGGCCACGGGGGCGCTGAACCCCGGGAGGTAGAGGTGGTAGTGATCCTCGGAAAAGTACCCCATGGCCACGCCGCCGCTTTCCAGGATCATACCGTAGAGCGCGGCAACGCCGAAGAACAGGGCCAGGCGGCGCCATCCTCCAAAGGCCAGGCAGTGCCCGGCGAGGAGCGCCACCCATGCAATGTTTGATATCTCGTAGCGGAGCATGAAGGCATCGACATGGGAAGGCCAGTCAGGGCCGAGGCGCACCGGCCCGGCCAATCCGATTATGAGGGCCAGTATCGCCCCGGTGGCCCCCAGGAGCACCAGGAACATTTTTTCTGGGTCGCCCTCCCGGAGTGAACGAAGGCGGGCCCGGTAATAGAGAAGAAACACCGTGTAAGGGAAGACAAGGGCCGCGGCATAATCGTACCGCGGCTCTTGTAGAAATGCTATATCGGCGAAAACGGTCCAGGCGATGTTATATAATA
>CAZKPR010000229.1:0-330 GCA_964554685.1 uncultured Leptospirales bacterium
CCCTATCGACCCCCCGCGTGCCGCCTCAAACGCCGGCGGGGGCTGGGGCGATTAACTCGCCGCATTCACTCCGCTGCGCTTCGTTCTGTGCGGCTCAGACAGAAGCGCCGATTGGTTGTCCGCTTTCAGCGGACGTTTTAGGGGCGGGGTTGCTATGAAGGAACTTTTTGTGGAGGCTTATTCAGAAGATGGGTTCATTGGCCGGTTACCTGGTGCTTGCGGAAGGCCCCTCCTGGGCCATCCGGCCTTCGGCGATACCGGCCGTTTTTGCGGCCGGTATAACGCACCGCCGGCCGTCCTGGCTGGCGAACCCCCCTTATGAAGGGGGGT
>CAZKPR010000229.1:340-4645 GCA_964554685.1 uncultured Leptospirales bacterium
TTTTTGTCGGCGTTAATAACGCCCGGGCGGCCGTCGTGGGGGCCAACCCCCATTTTGGTGGGGGGGGGGGGCGCCCCGCGGGGGGGATCTCTCCCTCCCCCTGTGGGGTAGGGGGTCGGACGGCGATCATACATCATACAAAAAAAGGAAGGAACTCATGAAACGACAATCTGACATAATGGAAATGCTCGAATCCTATAAAAGGATGTCCCGCGAGCTGGACGAGGCGGGAGGGCCCGGTGAAGCGGGGGATATCTTCGAGACGGTCATCGGCCTCGAGGACGAGATACTCGCCGCCGTTGATTTGCCGCCGGCACAGAAGTACCGGAGCATACTCTGGGACGGGAACATCGACGAGGTGGCGCGGGGCCTCGCGCGGGCGCGCGACGAGTATGCGGACCGCCCCATAAAGGACCCGGCGATCCTGCTCATCAACGCCGTCCTTGACCGGGAGGACGACCCGGCGAACATCCTGCCCATGGCAGGGTTCTCGACCCACATCTACCAGGAATTCATGTACGGGAAGCTCCTCGAATCAGAGGGTCCCGAGGAGGCCGACGCCATCATCGAGGAGATGCGGAAGGCCGAATCGAGGCTGAATGATCTCGGGATCATCGGCCTGGGCGGCGCGCGGAAGCACCGGGACCTCTACCGGTCCCTGCGCGAGGCGGGGATGCGCCACCTGGACGAGTACCTTCTTCATAACGACGCCCTCGACCTCGACGAGTCGGAGATGGACGGCCGCCAGCTCTGCCTGCGGAGCATTCACCGCGCCGCCCGGGGCATGATCGACGACGCGATCCGGGACCTCACCAGGGCACTGGAAGAGATGCCCGGCTTCGGGATCGTGTATTACAACCGGGCCCTTCTCCATGAAATGAAGGGCGACGGGGCGGCGGCCATGGATGATTACAACGACGCCATCCGGCTCGATCCCGATGATTACAAGGCCCTGTGCAACAGGGGGATACTCAGGGCCGAATGGGGATGGCACGACGAGGCCCTCGAAGATTTCAACCGGGCGATCGCCCTGCGGCCCGACTCCTTTCCGGCGTACTGCAACAGGGGCAACCTCTTCGCGGTGATGGACCGGCACGAGGACGCGGTCGATGATTTCACGAAGGCGATCTTCCTGCGGCCCGACGAAGCGTACCTCTACTGCAACCGGGGCGTCAGCTGTTACCTGCTGGGCCGCGGGGAGAGGGCCCTGGAAGACCTCTGGAAGTCCATGGAGATGGGCTCCGAGCTTGCGGAGAAGTTCATCCGCGAGTTTTACCCGGACGTGCGGATCGGCCGGTAGCGGCATGCCAGGAGATGGCGGGAGGGTTCATGGAAAATCATAACGGCATGAGGGACAGGTTGCTCGGCGGGCTCTGGGGCGCCGTGGTGGGCGACGCCCTGGGCGTGCCCGTGGAATTCACGTCGCGGGAAGAGGTGCGCCGCGATCCGGTGACCGGCATGCGCGGCTTCGGCACCTTCAACCTTCCCGCCGGGTCCTGGTCCGACGATTCGTCGCTCCTGCTCTGCACGGCGGAGAGCCTCACCCGGGGCTTTGACCTGGACGACATGGCGGCCCGGTTCATGCGGTGGGAAGCTGAAGGACACTGGACGCCCCACGGCGAGGTCTTCGACATCGGCAACGCCACGAGGGCGGCCATCGGCCGCCTCCGCCGCGGCGTTCCGCCGGCCCGGGCCGGCGGCGACGGCGAGGGGGACAACGGCAACGGCTCCCTCATGCGGATACTCCCCGTGGCGCTCTCCTTCCAGGGCGCCGGCGTCGACGAGATGGTGCGGCGCGCCCACGACGTGTCGTCCCTGACGCACCGGCACCCGCGCTCCCTCATGGCCTGCGGCATCTACTGCCTGGCGGCGCGGCACCTTCTCGGGGGGATCTCCCCCCGGGAGGCCTGCGCCGGGGCGGCGGACCTGGCGCGGGGGATATACGGCGAGGAACCCTTCCGAACGGAATCGCGCCATTTCCGGAGGGTCTGCGGCGGGGGGATCGCGTCATTGCCGGAAGAAACCGTACGGTCCTCCGGGTATGTCGTCGACACCCTGGAGGCGTCGCTCTGGTGCCTCCTCACCACGGGATCGTACCGCGAGGCCGTGCTCAGGGCGGTGAACCTGGGGGACGACACGGACACCACGGCCTGCGTCACCGGCGGCCTGGCCGGCCTCCGCTACGGCATGGCGGGGATCCCCGGCGAATGGATCGGGACCATCGCCCGCCGGGAGGAGATACAGGGACTTTTTGAGCGGTTTGTCGAAACGGGATCGTGACATGAAGGATACCAGTGAAAAGAGCGTGATACTGAAGTGCGCGAATTGCGGCGGCGGGGACGTCACCATCAATGAGACGAGCATCTATCGTTCCTGGCAGTGCTCCGACTGCGGCATGTACAATCACTACTTCAACACGAAGGGCCGCGTGTCGCATACCGCGCGGGACACAGGCGACATGACCCCCGAAGACTGGGAACGGCTCCACGATATGGAGAAGGCCTCCATGACCCCGGAGCAGAGGCGGCGCCAACGGGAGTATGCCGAATTTCTCTTCGGCGTCGGCGAGAAAGGGACCGAGACCGAGTTCGAATTCGCCTTCCACGCATTCAAGGTGGAACACCCCGACGCGGCGGGTCGCTTCGGGGATTCGATTCTCACCGCGGCGTTCCGCATGGTCTTCGACGCGATGTGCGAGGAATGGGGCAACATCGTCGCCGAAGAGATGGCGGACGCGCTCATCGCCGACCTCGCGTCGGCCGGCGCGGCGCCCTACGGCCCGATCCGTGAGGGCCTCCCCGATCTCATGGAGGCCATACTGGCGGTTCTCGCCGGGTCGTTCGACTACGTGAAGAGCGACGTTGATTCCCTCCGGGAAGAGATCGCGCGCATCCTGTGGCCCCATGTCGCCAGGACGCCGGACCCGGCGGCCGCGGCGGGCGCCCTTGCCGACGCCATCCTGGAGTATTACCGCGGGCATGAGGCGCTGAACGTCACGGAGGCCGCGGCCTGCGTGACCCGGCGCTGCCCCGATGCCGTCGCCTTCGGCGGGATGGAGAATGCCGTTGAAAAGGTGTTCGCGCTCCTGAGCGAGAAGGGGTTCATGAAACTGACGTGAGAGGATCCCCCCCCTGCCCCCCTTCGCAAGGGAGAAGCGCTCCCTCCCCCCGTGGGGGAGGGGCGGGGAGGGGGTCCACATGCCGTCAGGATGCTCGTCGATGACGGGAATAACTTGTAGAATAATAATTGAAATAATCAGCAACGTCTGGTACATTTGGATTTATTTGATAAATGGGATGTGGCATGAAAACAACAGTAAAGAAAATACAACCGGATGAATTCATCCTCTCCGTCCTCTCTCCCGAAGACCGGGTCGACGCGGCGTTCAGGATCGCGCGGGAGGCGTTTAAAAAAACCTCCCTTACCGATCGCGATATAGAAAATGCCGTCAAGGCGGTGCGGAAAAAGCATGCCAAAAAGAAATAGCGCCGTGGTCGATACCGGTGTGCTTATTTCCGCCTTTGTGTTTGGCGGCGTCCCACTGCGCGCCGCGCAAAAAGCTTTCTCCGATTCATTGATTTTTGTTTCACCGCAATTACTGCTTGAATACCGTGAAGCGCCCCTCGCGCTTCACGCGGGGAAGAAGATCAATGATGTGCAATTGCGTGCCCTTCTATCCGGCATCGCCGCATTTGTGTCCGTTGCAAAGGTCGTGTATCCGGAAAAACGAATCGATCTTTGCAGGGACAAAGAAGATAATATGCTGCTCGAATGCTGTATGGCTGCAGGTGCGAACTATCTTATCACGGGCGACAAAGATTTGCTCTCCCTCGGGAAACTCCCTTTTCCATTAACAATCATGACACCGCGAATGTTTCTGAATGGATAACATTATTGCGGGATGAGAATCCACCCCGCCCCCACCTACGAAGGGGGGTGGCGCGTCTTACCCTGAGCCCTTCGACAGGCTCAGGGTAAACTTGCCGAAGGGCGGTCCCTGAGCGGCTTGCACTGAGCGCAGCCGAAGTGAGTCGAAGGGAGCGCCGGGGGGATTCTCCTATTTCTTCTCTTTATTCTTCCAGTAATTCCGTTCTTCCTCGAGGTGCTCCAGCAGCTCCGAGAGGGGCCAGGTTATATTCTGCTCAGTGGGCGCGCAGAAAATCGGCCGGGCCACCCTGTCCGCGCCGGGGAAACTCGACAGGGCGGCTTTTACAATGCAATCGACTAAACCTTGAAAATTTACAACCAGGGTTCCCCAAACAAGTAACACCCCGAGCATTTGGACAGTAAAAAAAAAAAAAGTAT
>CAZKPR010000229.1:4655-5531 GCA_964554685.1 uncultured Leptospirales bacterium
CCCTGGGTTCGCCTTCCTCGTACACGCCGCTGGCTTCGTCCGAGAGAATATCCTCCAGGATGCGCGATTCCTTTCCCGATCCGCTCAGCATGAGCAGCGTCCCGCCCAGCGCCGCTTCAAGTGCGTCCCTGATGAGGCGCGCATCGCTTTCCGTGTAGCCGTAGAGCATTATTCCCGATTGTTCCATCCGGTTTCTCCTCGCGGGTGATCGTGACGGGCGAGTGTACCCCGGTTTTCATCCGTGTGTCAACGCGTTTTACGGTGACCCGGGCGGCCGCCCAATGAGGTATTCTCCCCCTCTCCCATTGGGAGAGGGGGCCAGGGGGGTGAGGGCCTTCATTACAATCGCAGCGCCGGGGGGGCAACAGTCAGAACCTTCTCCTTCCTGCGTGAATTCCGCGCCTTCGCGTAAGGCCAATTCCTATGCCGACCGGCATTGAACTGACACAAAAAAAACGCCCCCGGGTATCCGGGAGCGTTCTGATCTGCGGGCCAAAAACGACACGGGTCGAACTTTTTCCCCTTCCCACGAACTGCCAAAACAGGCTGGTGCAACGGGAATTCAGCTCAATTGCCATCTAAAATTCCTCAATTTAAAGCGTTTTGATGAAGAACGGAACAGGCTGGTGTGGGTTTCGGCGTATTATGAGACCAATAGGAATAATGTATCAATTTCTGGATTGTTTGCCTTTTTTGAATGATAATAATGGCTGAAATTTTGGACGAAACCGCTGGTAAGATAGTGGTCATTTCATTTTCCTCTTGGTTGGGTATAGTTAAATTATGTTTCCCCAAATCTCTGAACAATTATAGCTCATCGATGTAAGTTAATTCCCACTTTATCCGGTAATGATTGCATTTGCAATTTGTTGAATA
>CAZKPR010000230.1:0-5501 GCA_964554685.1 uncultured Leptospirales bacterium
GGTAGTCGATGAGGCGTCCCGGTGTGCCGATGAAAAGGTCGACGTCCTCCTTGAGAAGGCGGTCCTGGGTGGCGTAGCCCACGCCGCCGTAGAAGCAGCCGGTCCTGATGCCGCAGTACTTGCCCAGGAGCTGCGCGTCCTGCTCCACCTGCACGGCGAGCTCCCTCGTGGGGGTGAGGACCAGGGCCTTCCGGTGGCGGCACCGCTCGTCCGTGAGAAAAAGGTTGAAGATGGTGATGAGAAAGGCGGCGGTCTTGCCCGTACCCGTCTGTGACTGGACGTAGACGTCCCTTCCCTCGAGGGTTTCACGCAGGGTCATTTCCTGCACCGGCGTGCAGTGGATGAAGCCGGCCTCCTCGATCCCCTTCATGACCAGGGGGTGTAGGTTCAATTCTGTGAATAACATAGTTTCCTTTATATAGTATTGTGATGAATGTACCATCCTGTTTCAGGTATTGCCGAATATTGTCAATACAAATAATTGAAAAATAGGAAACAAGCCCCGCCATCGGAACAACCGCGCCGGGGAGAAACGGGACCATTGACATCCGGGTTCGTTTTCCCCGGAACGAGTAATATTTATTGACAAATATCCGGTAAATGCGGTAATCTAGAGGCGAGGTCCCGCCGCGGTGAAGCAGAGGGCGATCGGTCGTGATCCGAGCGCGCCGCCCCACAACGAAGCGCAACGAGTTCCGAGACGCGGTCGATGCCCCCGGTGCCGCGGGAGCATGCCGGGGAAGCCGCCCGATCGATCTGCGGAAGATGACGGGGTGAAAGATGAGGGGTGGGCACGTGCACGATGAGGTTGCGATCGCCAGGGAGAAACGGAAGGCCAGGGAACTGCGTCATTCCTCGTGGTGGCGCCGGAAGACCGCTACCGGGATGTGCCATTACTGCGGGGGGAAGTTCCCTCCCTCCGAGCTCACGATGGACCACGTGATACCCCTGGGCCGCGGCGGCACGTCGGACAAGATCAACATCGTCGCCGCGTGCAAGGAGTGCAACACGAAGAAGAAGACCCTCCTCACCGTTGAGTGGGAGGAATACATGCGAAGCCTGAAGTCGAGATAGGATGGTGCGATGGCGGGAACCGTGGAACGATTGAAGAAGGGGGACGTGCTCTTCGCCCAGGGTGAGAAGCCCCGGGAGCTCTACATGCTCCAGGAGGGGTCCCTGGAGATACTTTCCGCCTCCGAGGAATTCGAGGGCCTTGACCGGAACATCGTGATCTCCCGAAGCGACCGGGTGGGCCTTCTCGCGGGTAAAACGCTTCTCTCCGGTTTCGCGGACCACCTCACGGGGCCCTATCGCTTCAGCGTCCGCGCGGTCACGGACGCCTCCGTGGCGACCCACGCTCTCCCGAAAAACGGGATCCAGGGGATCGCCGACGCCCAGCCGGCCCAGGCCGTCGCCGTCCTCAAGCACCTCTACCAGAACATCAGGGCGGCCCGTCAGACCGTGGCGCGCCACGAGAAGCTCTACCAGACGATCTGCATCATGGCGGACAACATGTCCCTTCTCTACCGGGAGATGTCGGAGACCAACGCGTCGGACCGCCTCCATTCCGCCGCGGAGTCCCTCCACAAGAAATTCAAGTCGAAGGGCGGCGCCGTGACCCCGCCCCTGGACGCCCGCTTCCTGATCACGAATAACGGCCAGTACCTGGGAAAGGAGTACGGCCTCCCCGAGGCGCTGCGGGACGACGCGGCGTCGAGCTCCGACGACTTCATCCTGCGGACCCTCAAGCTCGAGCAGAACGTCGTGGTGTCGATGTTCAAATCCGACGCGACCATGGCGTCGAGCATGTACGACGGGCTCTCGGCGGGCTTCGTCGGGACCCTGGGGCGGGCCGGGGCGATCACGGGCTACACTGACCGGGAGCTCGCGCTCCTCTTCGGCGACGACAACAGCTGGACCTCCTACCTCTTCGACGCCGGGGGCATCGGCGAATGGGAGCGGAGCGGGAAGCTCTCCCCCGATTTCGTGAAAAATCTTCTCTCCCTCCTGGTCAAGGTGAACGCCCTCTACGAGGAGCTGACCGGCAGGAAGGTGACGGCGCAATTTCCCGCCATCCGCAAGATCCACGAGTACTATTCATCGGGGTCCCCCCAGTCCGCCGGGAAGCCCGCTGCCCCGGCGGTGATAGCGACGGGGGCCCTCAGCAAGTCAATCCACCAGATATTCGAGTTCGCCCTGGTGACCAAGGACTTCAAGACCAGGTTCCTGAAACTGCTCAACGAGTTCAAGTCAGCCAAGAACCCCCTCAACACCGAGCCCGAGGGGCGGAAGCTGAGGCGCCACATCGCCTCCCTCTACTGGGACCTTTACAAGCAGACTTACGTCAGGAGCATCAGCGATTCCGCCGTTCCGCGGCCGGCCCAGATGATGCTGAATTTCGGCTTTCTCGACGAGGGGCTTCTCGAGGACGAGCAGGTGAAGGACCTGGCCGAGCTGTCGCGTCTCCGCGAGAAGACGCGGGATGTCCCCGTGCTCATGGAAACCGAGTTCCTCTCCATGGTGCACGGCGGCCAGGTCGAGCCGAGCATCACGGAGATGGGCCTCAACTACCGCGGTTTCCTGGAGGAGCAGGAGAAGCACCGCACGAAGAAGGACCGGGAGAAGGACCCGAAGGTCGACGAGAACATCTCAAAGGTGATGTACGAGATCGACCAGCGCCTGGCCCCCACGGCGGCGATCTGCTCGGGGTCCACGGCCACGGCCTTTCCGATACTCACCTCCCTGATGGTGCGCGGCAACCTGAAGCAGATCTACACGCACAAGCAGAAGATCGAGGCGATCGTGAAGGACGTGCGGAACATCGATTTCTCCGTGTTTTTCCGTGAGACGGTCCTGAAGATCGGCGACGCCCGGGAGATCATCCAGGAGGAGGTGGTCCCCTACTTCATACTCCTTCCCGTCTTTGGCACGCGGACCCAGCTCTGGCAGGACATGACGGGGACCAACAAGCGGAGCCGGGGGAGGATCGTCCTGCCCGTCTTCTTCGTCGGCGACCTGATGAGGAGCCTGGTCCACACCTTCGCCTGCTTCAGGTGGGAGCTCAACCGCGACGTGAAGGGGCCGATGTGGGCCGACCCCATCGACGGCGGCGTCACGGGAGAGTATTTCGATTACGTCAACACCTACAAGAAGATGTCGAAGCTCTCCCAGGAGGCCAAGGAAAAGATCGACGAGAAGTTCCGCGGCATCAGGAACAACCGGGACCGCTTCGCCGACGATTATCTCCAGTGGGTGCTCTACGAGAAGGACGGCATCATGAAGCTGAACGGCGTGGTGCGGGAGATGTTCTTCCGGCACATACCCTTCCGGCAGGAAATACGGGAGAAGCTCGAGGCCATGCCCGCCTTCACCCAGCCCGCGACCCGTTACAAGAACATCCACAAGAGGGAGGTGGAGGCCTTCGAGCGCAGGTTCAAGAAATACCAGGACGCCCAGGGCAACCACCCGGAAGAGATACGCAAGTTCTTCGAGTTCCTCAACCTGTGACGCCCCCCGCCTGCGCCGAGCGCCGCCCTGCGTGGCGGCCCCTCAGTCCTCCGTCGCGTCGAAGAAGACGCCCATGTTCGTGATGGCCTGGCTGTAGGCTTTCTCCAGGTCGAGGGGCGACTTGTATCCCGCGGCGTTCCTGTGGCCGCCGCCCCCGTTCTCCATGGCCACCCGGGCGACGTCCAGTTCACCCTTGGTCCGCAGGCTCACCTTGACGGGGCCGTCGATGTCCTGTTTCACCAGGACGCTCGCCACGACCCCCCGGACGGTGAGGGGAAGGTTGATCGCCGGCTCACCCTCGGTGAAGGCCGCTCCCGTTTCCATCAGCATCTCCCGCGTGAGCTTCATGGCGACGAGCCTGCCCCCGTAGAGGACCTCCATGGTGGCCAGTATGCGGCTTCTCAGCTCGAAGCTCGAGAGGGCGTTCTGCTCGTATATCTGCTCGTGGATGAAGCTGGGCACCACGCCCAGCTCCTCCAGGTGGGCGGCGATGCGGAACGTCTCGGCCGATGTCTTCGGGTACACGAAGGACCCCGTGTCGTAGACGATCCCCGCGAAGAGGGCCTGGGCCGCCCTCAGGGTGATGGGGCGGTCGTAGTGGCGGATGATGTGGTAGATCAGCTCGCACACCGAGGAGGCCCCGGTCTTGATTATGTTTTCCCCAAGCTTCGCGTATTCCCCGTCGTGGTGGTCGATGATCATGATTTCCCGCACGACCTTCCCCAGGATGATGCTGGCCCGGCCGATGTTGGAGTAGTCGTTCGTGTCCAGGACGATGTGCCCGTACTCCCGGATGTCGTCGGGGAGCCGGTAAGAGCCGTCCATGACGTGGATGTCGTTGTCGGGGTCGAGGAAGCGGAAGGTTTCGGGAGTGGGGTCGGAATTGATGATGAGGGCCGTTTTGCCCATCGACTTCAGGAGCTCGAACATCGCGATCTCGCCGCCGAGGCCGTCCCAGTCGGGATTTTCATGGGTCGATAGTATGATTTTATCATAATCCGCGAGAAAGGCGTCGAGCCTGGCGAACTCTTCCTGCATCAATCAACCCTGGCCGCGGCTGCGCGGAGGAGGGGGAAGCCCATCTCCTCCCGGATGGCGACGTACTGCTCGGCGCAGCGCCTGGCGATGGTGCGCACCCGGGCGATGTATCCCACGCGCTCGGTCACCGAGATCGCCCCCCGGGCGTCGAGCATGTTGAAGACGTGGGAGCACTTCAGCACGTAGTCGTAGGCGGGGAGCACCACCTTCGGCGAGGGAGCGTCGAGTATGGCGAGGCATTCCTTTTCGTACAGGTCGAAGAGGGTGAAGTGCAGGGCCGTGTCCGCCAGGTTGAAATTGTAGTGCGAAAACTCGTACTCGCTCCGGTGGTGCACGTCCCGGTAGGTTATCGAATCGTTCCAGGTGATGTCGAAGACGCTGTCCTTCCCCTGGATGTACATGCATATCCTCTCGAGGCCGTAGGTGAGCTCCACGGAGACCGGGGAGAGATCGAGGCTGCCGCACTGCTGGAAGTAGGTGAACTGCGTGATCTCCATGCCGTCGAGCCACACCTCCCACCCGAGGCCCGCGGCCCCCAGGGTGGGGGACTCCCAGTCGTCCTCGACGAAGCGCACGTCGTGCTCCTCCAGGGGGATGCCCAGGTGGCGCAGGGAGTCGAGGTACTGGTCCTGGACGTCCACGGGGGAGGGTTTCAGGATCACCTGGTACTGGTAGTAGTGCTGGAGGCGGTTCGGGTTGTCGCCGTACCTTCCGTCCGTGGGGCGCCGCGAGGGCTCCACGTAGGCGACGTTCCAGGGCTCGGGCCCGAGGACGCGGAGGAACGTCGCCGGGTTGAAGGTCCCGGCCCCGACCTCCAGGTCGTAACCCTGAATCACCAGGCATCCCCGTTCCGCCCAGAATTCGTTCAGCTTCGCGATCAGGTCCTGAAAATGCATCCGTGGCTCCTCTGCGGCCCCGGGGAAGGGGGCTCGCGGCGCGTGTTGTTCTTATTGCCG
>CAZKPR010000231.1:0-5492 GCA_964554685.1 uncultured Leptospirales bacterium
CCAAAGGGAGGAATTAGAGAAACAGTACAGCGACATTGTCGATTTGAATATTTCCCTAGAGCAAAAAGTCGAGGATCGCACCGCGGAACAGAGCGAGGCCAATGAACGCCTGAGGGACCTGGACCTTGCCAAGACAAACTTCTTCGCCAACGTGTCCCATGAACTACGGACGCCCCTCACCCTGATTCTGTCCCCCCTGGAGTCTATCCTTCAGGGCCAGTACAGGAATATGCCAGATCATAAATTTTTCGAGTCTCTTTATGCACACGGCGCGCGGCTTCTCCGCCTCATCAACAACCTGCTCGATTTCTCGAAGATCGAAGCGGGGCGCATGACCATGGTGCGAACCCCCGCCAACGTGGACGACCTTCTTCCCCTCTATGTCTCCACCATACGTTCCGGCGCTGAGTCGCGCGGTCTCGTAGTCTCTTATGAAAACAGGGCCGGTCACGTGCGCGCGTCCCTTGACCGGGACCTCTTCGAGAACGCGCTGTACAATCTTCTTTCCAATGCCATCAAATTCACGCCAGGAGGTGGACGCATCAAGGTGGCCCTCGATGCGGATAAAGAAAACGCGCTGATTTCGGTCTGCGACACCGGTATCGGCATTCCCGCCGAGAATCACGAGATAATCTTCGAGCGTTTTTCGCAGGGAGACGCGTCATCCACGCGCAGATACGAGGGCACTGGCATAGGTCTTTCGCTGACCAGGGAGATCGCACGCATGCACGGGGGTGACGTTTCGGTCCTGAGCGTGGAGGGTGAAGGGGCGACCTTCACGCTTGCGATCCCCCTCGTGTCCGACGCGACGGCGGATTTACGTGAGGATGTCGCGCAGGAGACGCCGGTGGATTCCTTCAAATGGGAGAAGATAGCGGAGGACGCATCTTCCCGCGTGAACACCGGGGCCGACGACGCCAGTTCCATGGAGAAGGAATTTCGCGTACTTCTGGTCGATGACAACGATGATATGCTTTCATTCCTGAGGGAAATATTCTCCGCCGACTACGAGATAGTCACGGGACGCAACGGCCGGGAGGCCATGGATATCCTAATCGGAACCGACGACCTGCCGGACATCATCGTATCCGATGTGATGATGCCGGAGATGGACGGCTTCGAACTGGCGGAATCGGTGCGTACAGACCGCCGCTTCGAGGGCATCCCGATCCTCCTGCTCACCGCCCGGACCGACGTGCCAGACCGCCTGACGGGCTTCCGGCGGGGAGCAACTGATTACATCGCCAAGCCCTTCAACGCCCGGGAACTTTTGGCCCGGGCAAACGCCCAGATACACTTGAAGATATTAAGGGACCGACTCGCCAGGACAAACGAGAGGCTTTATGAGAAACTGAAGGCCGCGACCGGGGAGGAGGCCCAACCGGTAAGCGACGCCTCCAGGGAGAAAGTGGCAAAGGTGATCGAGTTCATCAAAGAGAACTACGACGCCGACCTCTCGCGGGAGGGCCTGGCGGCCGCGGTCGGCCTGAGTCCCGATCATTTCAGCCGCATATTCAACCAGGTGACCGGGTTAAAAATCGCGGAGTACGTCAACGGCCTCAGGGTCGCCGAGGCGGAGAAACGACTCGTGGAAAGCGACGCCACCGTCACCGAGATTGCCTACGCGGTCGGCTTCGATACGGTGAAGACCTTCAACCGCGCATTCAGAAAAATCACCGGGATCACCCCGAGCGAGTATCGCGTCAGGAACTGATTTTCCGCCGGCGGGCGATATCGGGCTGTATCTCCATGGCTCCACCGTCACGAAACCTTTGATCGACGCTTTTCCCAACCATCAGGCTTGCCGGTTCCTCAAGTTCTACCGAGACAACGATGAGTCCGTTTAACCGGGACAAACCCTGTTGGCGCAGAGATTGTCCCGGGACAATCTCTGATCGATCAGCAGTGTTCTTGCAAAAAAAAGAACAATAAGCTATTCTTTCATAGATGGCGAGGATCCCAAGAGTGGTACTCTGTTAACATGACATTGCATGCCCACGGCAACACACGCCGCCATTCAGAGAAAGTGACGGCAATTTTAAAAATCGGCATTACCATGTCATTGAAAGTGATAATTCGGGAAGGAGTAATCTGGAGTGGGTTGGAAGGGAGTTTTGACCCGATCGTTTAATTTTTTAATCACAATGTTTGTCGAGATGGATCGGATGTGGCCCGATTTCCGCGGATCGCGTTTTGATTTTATTTGATACATATTTATTTATGGACGGAGAGGATTCCAACATGAAAAGAACCGGCACACTACTTGCAATGATACTAACAACGCTTTCATTGATGTCTTGCGAGATCGGAGGCGAATCGGGCGATGGCGGAGCCATGAGGATTCTGGCCCTTCTTGGGCTGTCACCTTCTGGTTCCTCGCCGGCGATGCTATCCTACTCGATTAACGGCGTCACCGGCACCATATCCGGAGGTTCAATATCGGTAATATTACCCTGCGACACGGATCCCGCGGACCTTTCGGACCTGGTGGCGCAGTTTAACATAACGGGTGTGCTCGTCGAGGTGGAAGGCGCTCCCCAGGACAGCGGCGTCACCCCCAACGACTTCAACGCGCCGGTAACCTATACCGTTACCGGCGATGACGGCGCCACGAAGGATTATGTCGTGACGGTGGAAATAGCGGATGGGAGCCAGAAGGAGCTTACCGCCATATCGATAGGGGGCTCGTCTGGGGTAATTTCCGGTACCGATGTTTCTGTCACCGTGCCCTGCGGCACTGATCGTTCCACCCTCGTTGCGGTATTCACCTTTAACGGCGTAGATGTCACCGTGGGCGGCCTTTCCCAGGAGAGCGGGGTCACCGTCAACGACTTTTCATCACCGGTGGAGTATGTGGTGCACGCCTGCGACGGCGGGAGCGAAACCTATACTGTAACGGTGTCAGTCGCGGGAAACGGCGACAAGGAAATATCCTCCTTTTCGATCGACGGGCATGATGGCGCCATATCCGGAAATGATATCGCCCTGACCCTTCCCGGCGGCACGGATATCTCGGACCTGGTCGCGACCTTCTCCTTTACCGGGAACTATGTGACGGTCGGGGTCGAAATCCAGGAGAGCGGCGTCACGTCCAACGATTTCTCTTCAGCCGTTGAGTTCACGGTGCATGCCTGCGACGGTACCACCGTAACCTATACCGTAACCGTAACCGCGGCCGACCTCGTCGCGGTGGGAGGGCGCTATTCGAGCATGACGCCTGCCGGCCTCTACCGTTTTACCGTAACCGAAACCGATGGAACGCCCGTCGATTCCATGGACTCAGGCACGGGGCAATGGTCCTTCAGCCTCACGCCGGGGACCTACTATCTGAAGCTCTACGGGACCATGCCTCCGATGCATAACAATATGTATTCGGGTGACGCCTCGGATCTTACCTACTGCAGCGCGGAGAACCTCTTTTTTACGCGCCAGTACGTCCTCGTGGCCAATGCCGACGGCACCTCGCAGGTCCAGGGCGCGACTATCGTTGAGTCATATGACATGTACGGATCAATGATGATGGGCGCTGTGCCCGACCTCCAGCCGCCTGCGACGGACAACCCCGCCTACCGCCTCGGTTCCATGACCGCACAGGGGAGCGCGATCGAGACCGTCCTCGGCGCCGGCAACGACGCCATGTACATCGCCTTCTCCTATGATACGGTCAACAGGGTGACGACGAAGAGGGAATATATGGGTACATCCGCGTCTGACCCCCTCTTCAGAACGACCGTCACCACCCTTCAAAGCGACGGCCAGATACTGACCCAGACGGCCGACGTTGAAGGCGGTGATGAAAACGACTCGAACTCCGTGTACACCTATACGGGATCACGGATGGACGGCTCAGTTACACGCATGGGATCGGCGACACCCGGCATGGGAACCATATCCATGCAGGCAACCATGACCTATGACGGTGACGGTAGATTGGTTTCAATATCATTGGAGCAGACCTGGCCGATGCCGTTTTCGATTACGTACACGTATTCATATAATACGGACAACACCATATCCGGCATTGCCACTTCCGGGGGTGCAGAGGCCTTTTTATACACAGATGGTTATATCACGAGCCTTGAGATCGACCAGACTACCGGCCATGATTTAAGGCTGGAGTATACCCTGAACGCGGACCATATGCCCTCACAGGCGGCACAGTATAACGGGAACTTTCCCGAGCCCCCGGACTTTGCCCTTCACGGAACCGTGACCTACGCGTACAACGGCTCCGGCCTGCCCACTGCCATGAACTACGCCGGCACTGATCCGGATTTTTCGAAGTCACTGACCTATGACACGGAAGGACGGCAGTTGAGCTTCTCCTACGATTATTCGGACGGCACCTCTTTCGACTGGTTCGCGGATATGAGCTATGACGGCATAACCGGAAACACCTTGACACACCGGTTCTATAAGTACACCGCGTCCGCGTCGGGAACTCCGTTCCTCACGGTGGACTATAACTGGGAGGCTCAGTAAAACGCTTCTACAAACATGCGGTAAGTCCGGTGAAGGCGGTACGAGAGAAAAACGTGATTGTAACGACCTGTTCTGCCTGGCCGGGACGCATGTGGTAACTGCAGTGTCGGGGGTCTGACACGCCGGTGGGGAATGAAATCGAGAAGCGGACCCGGTAACGGAATCAGTTGATGTTTGACCTTGGTGCCGGGGAGGAAACGACATTATAATTCCGGTAATCCGACCCTTGATTGTGCGGCAACCAACGCGAAGCAAGACTGTTGTAATGCACTGATGGCTTTTTGAATGCATTTTCGATAATTAAATTTAAAGCACTCTGCCCAGCGGTTTTTACGTATCGATGACCCCCTTGTGCGCCATTGTCAATGCAACAGAAAAGGCCCATTCCATCCCCTGTGCCGGTGCCTGGCACGGCCGCAGTTCCCGGATAATAAAAAAATGAGTTGATCTCTTATTCCGGTTTCTATACTATCCTGCGTCAGCCCGGTGGGAATGCATTCCCGCGAGGTATATCGATAAAAAAATGATGCCGGTACCGGGTTTCACAATGCTTCTAAGGTGCTGAATACTATGTTCATTATCTACAATCACAAATGGCAGTTCTGTTTCGCCCTGGTCATGTCGTTTGCGTTGCTGGCGGGATGCATTGAAAGATCCGGCAACAGTGACAGCGTTCCTCCAGGTGCGCCCGAAAAGGAGACGAAGGCCGATGAGGTTGATCCTGGCGCCGTCCATCCACTGGCCGTGATCACCAAAACCTTTGACGCCTCCGGCGCGCAGACCGGCCAGACAATGAAGCAGTATGGAAGTCACGCGGCATACCAGTCAACGGTGTCCAACCTGAATTCCTTTGCCCAGGTCATGGGGATCATCAACACCGCGGGAGTGACGATTGCCGATCATAACATGATGTATTCCAAATCGAGCGGCAATGCCGGAAAAGACGGGTCGTGGCTCACCGATGATGACGGGGACCGGGTGTACACGGTCAATCGATTTGACGTGCGCGG
>CAZKPR010000232.1:0-5227 GCA_964554685.1 uncultured Leptospirales bacterium
CGAAAGTGGTTCTATTGCCGACCGGGGAACGATTACGACGTCGATCGACTCGCCGACGGCGTTGAACACTTCAACGACGCATCCCCTCTCACCGCCGGATGGGTGCTCCACATACTCCACCAGCGTGACGATGTCCCCCTTTTTGAGGCCGTGCCCGGGGAAATCCGCGGTCAATGATACTCTCTGATACGGCTCTATATTCATTTCGATTTCTCTTTACGTGGTTTCAGGGTAATGAACCGGAATCTTCCATCCACCCTTCCCCGCATCCATATCGTGACCACCGGCAGTCTTTCGCCACGCGGCCCGGTCAATTCCCCCGTGACCCGGTATGTCACGCCGTAGGGGCCGTCATGTTCCTCAAAGGCATCCGCCTCGCGTATCAGCCTTCGTAATTCATGTATCAGCAGACGATAATTTTCAAGTGTAAAACCGGCGGTATTCAAAAATTTCGATTTGTCATCGAATTCCCTTTGTACAAGCAGGTATCGGGTGAATTTCTCCTCCGGTATGACCGCATCGAGAGGTATTCTCATTCGTACACAATCCGTGGACATCAGGAATTGATCGGAATACGAATGGGAAATGAAATTGGACAATATTTATCGATTCACCCATGGCGACCTCAGGCTCCCACCCCCCTGCCCGGCCCTCCCCCACGGGGGGAGGGAGATCCCCCCGGCGCTGCGCGCCACCCCCCTTGGCAAGGGGGGTTCTTTGTGCAATGAGTGATTTGTACGAGGTTACTTAATTTCATTCTCCCCCCCTTACGAAGGGGGGGCCGGGGGGGGATCATTCCGCCGCGCGTCAGTGCAGAAGAAGGTCGATATACGAGGCCAGGGCGAGGGCCCGTTTGCGGACCGTCTCCATCCGGTCCGCAGCCCGTATCTGGAGGTACATGGTGCCGCTCATCTTAGAATAGAACGCGTCGATGAAGTCGTAGTGCCTGTCCCTGAATCGAATCCACTCCCGCTGGGCGCTTCTCAGCTTCGCTTTCCCGTCGCGGTCGAGGAGCTTCATCAATTCCCCGTAGGTCCTGTTCAGTTCGGCGTCCCACTTCTCCGCTCCCTCGTTGATGCACGCGATGGTGCCGTGGGTCGAAGGGTCCTTCTCCATGCATGTGGCGACATAGACGTCGATGGGATGCTTTGCCGGTTCCTTGCAGAAGGCAAAGACGGGTATGAGTATGAGGAGGGCCGCCAGTTTTTTCATGTCGGTATCGTCCTGGATGTAGTGGAGTATGTATATGCATCCCATGACAGCGCGGGCTGAAACCCCACGTTATCGGGGAACCTACTTCTTCAGACCCTGTATGGCCGCCACGAGTTCGCGGGAATCGAAATACACCTCGTTCCGCGCTATCCTGCCGTCCCGCATCTCGACGATGTCCATGCCGTATTCCACGATGGTCGCGTCCCCCACGGGTATCCGGGCCTTCCATTTCAGGATGAACCCCTTCTCCGTTGGAAACACCTCCTCGTGGGTCCACTGCCACTCCGGGTTGTTCTTCAGGAGTTTAATGAAATACGCGTGTATCCGGTCTTGGCCCCGGAGGCCGGCCTTCACGGTGGGGTCGAGGTAGAAGGCATCCTCCGTGTAGAACGCAATCAACCGGTCCGGGTCGTTGCCGCTCCAGGAAGGGAGCCATTCCCCGCAGAAGCGTACGGCGTCGTCACTGTTCATGGCGGGACTCCTTGAATGGGGTTGCGCGCCGTCGCGCGTATCGAAAAGCGCGAAGGGAACGCGCGCGGGCGCCGCCCGTTTTTTTGAGGTATATCCATACTCGATGACCCTGTCCACCAGTTTTTGCTTGTCACGGATGCCGGGGTATGCCAGATGAGGAACCATGAGCCGCGCGCTCATGCCGGAGCTGTGAATGAGAAAAAAGGAATACGAGATCACCGATTTCACCGAGATCGAGGCGATTCTGCGGAAGGCCATGGTCTGCCGCCTGGCCATGACCGACGGCGCCCTCCCCTACCTCGTCCCCCTCAACTTCGGGTACCGCCATCGGGCCCTCTACTTCCACACCGGCCAGGCGGGCAAAAAGATCGACATCTTGAAGAAGAACCCCCTGGTCTGCTTCGAGGTTGAGGTCGACGCGGAGCTCCTCCCCGCCGATGTCGCCTGCGGATTCGGCATGAGATACCGGAGCGTCGTGGGCACCGGCAGGGCTGAATTCGTGGAAGACCCCGCGGGGAAGCGGGAGGCCCTGGACATCATCATGGCGCATTACTCCCCGCGGAAGGCATGGGAGTACCGGGAGCGCTCCTTCGAGCGGACCTGCGTCATCAGGGTTGCCATTGATTCCATTACCGGGAGGAAGGCGGGATAACACGGGAATTCGTATTTGTTTGATTGTGAGGTTTGTCGGTTACCCGTCGAACACCGCGTGAAGACCCTCACCCCCTGGCCCCCTCACCCACGGGGAGAGGGGGGAGAAGACCCCCCTTCCCCCCCTTGGCAAGGGGGGGAGTTTTTTCTCCACGTAATTATGGTATGAGGGTGTGGTTGTTCGCACCACCCTCCTCCATAAGGGGGGGTACGACGGGCACAGATGCGCGGCAGTGCGAGGAGGAGTGATTACCCCATGAATCCTTCTTGGACCAGATACTCTCGAATTGCTTTCACGATGTCGGTAGCGATACGATGATCTTCGCGCGCATCATTTTTTGTTATGATACGTTCAAAATCATAATCGCCGACATGTCGTTCTCGGAACAGCCTGCTGATGTGTTTTGAAAAGTCCCTGGGGAAGATATTGCTACGTATAAAATGCTCGTTAAAACCGCTTATCACGCCCGCATGTTTCGAATACACAAGATTTTTAGTGAGCAACAGTGCCTGGATCGCATAGAATGCTGAATAATACGATCGTGAAGATGAAAATTCATCATTGTGACCATCGAGAAGCAGTTTCGCCGCCTCAAGCGATCGGGCGGCCTTGTCCATCATGGCCGCTATCTGCCCTTTTAAGTCCGGGTCGGCCATAGGACAATACCTTCCCTCCCGGCGTTGACAAACAATGGATTGAATTTCTGTCCCAGGTATCTTTCTTCCGATACGGGTATTATTGAAAACACGGAATTATAGCCATACAGCAGGTCACCCGATATTTCATCGAGGATATCCATCAGGTCCGGCGTTATGGCATCCACTACGACAATACAATCATAGTCGGATTCAGGCGAATCGTCATTGCGCGCCATGGAGCCTATCAGGACCAGTTTTTTCAGGCGAGATCCGAGTGCGTGCTCGATCCTGGCGGTCATCTTTTTCAATAATTCATCACGGGTGATCAATTATATGTTCCCCCATCAGCCTTTTTAGAATACACCGTACGGTTTACATCGTAATTGCCATTCGCAATCCATGACCTGCACTATTGTAAGTCAGATTTCAACGCGGTCAAGAATTTTTCTCGCAAGGTACTGCCGACCCGAGCGCCGCCGGGCCGTCCTGGACGGCGACCCCCCCTTATGAAGGGGGGTGGCGCATCGCGCCGGGGGGATTCTCCCCCTCCGCGCGAGGCTCTTCACATAGTAATGAACGGCTATAGCCTGCCCTACTCCGAACCTGCGCCGGCAGCCCCGCTCCCGCGAAACATCTCAATATTTCTATCTATCAGTTTCCTGTGAAAATCCACGTGGTCGACATATAACTGCAGCGCCTCCTCCAGGTTGAATTCCCTCTCCTCCCCAAGCGTGTAGCGATATGCAGTCCAGTCCTCGTCGGCGATCGTGCGGAAATGCGAGGCCATGAATGTTCGGATTATCTTGATTATCCCAATGCTCACGCCAACATCCGAGTCCCGGTAGTGCAGTTTTTCAACCCACGTTTTATCAAAGGAAAGCACCCGCGCACCCGGGTTCGTGATTGCCCATCGATAGCGATGAAAGCTCGCCACATCCAGGTCCACGCAATGGACGACCTGTTCCACGATGCTCCACGCGTCCGGGAAGGGCCGATAACGCAGCAGGGCGGCGGGCAATCCCGGCACGTCGTCAAACGCGCCGGACAGGTCCTCGAATTTTTGAATCAATTCCAGTTTAGTTTCTTTATCCATGTCAAAATGACTCCCTTTCGCAACTATTTCATCTTCAGTTTAAGGAAATTGATCATGCCCCTGATATCGCCGTTCAGCAGGAGCAGCCATCTCCCCTCGTGCCGCCTCAGGGCTTCAACCGACAGCTTCTCCATGGGTATAGTCTCGATGTTCATCTCGAATCGGTAGATCACGTAGGCCGTGGCGTCTTTTTCATCGGTGTAGGTGCCGATTATCCTGATCTTCGACAGGGGAAAAAGCGCGCTGGATTTATTGAATTCCCGTATCGTCTTTTCCACGACTTTCGCGTACACGGCCTCATCCGACAGCGCCCCGTACTCTTCGACCGTGGCGATATCGAGGAAGGAGGTGAGGAATCTCCGGGACGAGTCGATCTTCACGATGCCGTCGGCCAGCTCCCGGAACTCCTTCAGCGCCGCGGGATGCATGAGCGCGCCGATGGCGTCATATTTTTTTCCATGCAGATAGCTGTAGTACAACCGCATGGTCTGCTCCGGGTCCGACAGGTCGGCGCCGGCATGGGCGCCTGATGACAAGGCCAGCAGGCAGGGGATGATTAGGCATGCAAGCGGTTTCATGGGGCCTCCGGTGGATGACGTAGTAATCGTATGGATGCAATTTTCGGGGCACTCTACCATGTGCCGGTGGGGAGTGTCAGCAATAATTTATATGATCTTTTGATCGATGGGGAGTGTGAAGCCGGGTGTAGCATTTGGTTGTGGTTGATGGTGGTTGCCCTAACCGGGGCGAGGCCCTTCGACTCCGCTAAGGGGCCGCCCTTCGAATATCTCAGGGACCGAGACCCGGGATGGGGGATTGATGGTGGTCGCCCTACCCGGGGGTTTTATAAAAGACCAGAAGCTGGTCAAGCATGTGACAGGGGGGCCATTACACGATGGCCCCCCTGTCAACCCCCCGCGTGCTGCCTCAAACGCCGGCAGGGGCTCCGGGCGTAACTCATCGAACCCGCTTCGCGGGATTCGATTTCGAACAGACGCCCGATATGTTGTCCACCTTCGGTGGACATTTGAGGGCTGGGTTGCGAAGAAGGAAATTTCAGTGGGGGCTCATTCGAAAGATTGTTTCATCAGCTTGCTCCCTTGTGCGTGCGGAAGGCGCCTCTGCGACCGACAGGAGGTCGGTCGTGCCGTCTTTGACATG
>CAZKPR010000232.1:5237-5466 GCA_964554685.1 uncultured Leptospirales bacterium
AAAAAAAAGACGGCCGCCATCCTTGCACCGCCGGGCCGTCCTGGACGGCGAACCCCCCTTACGAAGGGGGGGCGGCGCATCGCGCCGGGGGGATTCTCCCCCTCCGTGCGAGACCCATCCCCGGCAAAGGGTTTCCGTACCCTCGCCCTATTAGTTATCGCGACAATCAGACCTTTTGTTTACCTAAAAATGGTTACCGGTTTTGCAAATTGGGGCCGATTTAAACCCG
>CAZKPR010000233.1:0-5457 GCA_964554685.1 uncultured Leptospirales bacterium
CGGATGCTGAAAATCCGTGAGGGCGTCATGATCATTCCCTACATTGACATCCGGGACCGAAGAACAAAATATATTTTTCTTGAAACCGACAGGGAACTCGACGCCGTACCCGCCCGGGTCATGCACGTGGAGAACGTCGCCCAGATGGTGCGGGAAATCGACGTCGGGGTGGTGCCGAACTACGTCATCGTGGACGACGCGGTAACGCCCAATGACGTGATCATCATAAAAAACCGCTACAAGGCCGGGGACATCATCTACAGCGAACTGGCAAACAACTGCTTCCTGGCGGAGCGTCTGCAGATCCCCGACGCGGACGACATTGTCAACCTGAACATGATGTCAACGAACCCGGTGTATCTCTCCCTCATACATCTGCGCAACAGGGACCTCGCGAAGATAAACCAGCTTCTCCTCGATTTCGAGATCAACGCCCTGGACACGGAATATATCCTGAATTTCATTCTCACGGAGATCGATAAAGCGGAATCGGATCCGGGCATGGCCAAGCACACTCCCATGCTGCACGACCTCCTCAACTCCTTCAGGTTCTACCACTCCCTCCTGGAAAAGGACGAGGAGGGGATCAAGGAGATGATAGATTCTACGACCGACCTGAAAAAGCTCACTCCCTATCGCACGCTGGTGTCAAAAGTGAAAGCGATGTTCCCGGGTCCCGAGGAGCAGAAGCTCTACACGGTCTATGAGAATATCCTCTTCGACAGACTCGAGGAGTTGAAAGCGGGCTCCCGGGCCTGACGGCCAAGATGCGGTGAAGCGGCCGGTCGGGAGACCGGTTTTTTTTTTGCGCCGGGCGCAGTCCCGTTCGTACCCACGGTAAAGCATGCCCGCAAAGGAGATTGGGAGAATCGGCCGGGGTGAAACGAAAACTGTTGATCATCGTCCTCGCGCTGCCGGTCATGGCGGCGGGTCCTGTCGGGGATGGATGGTGGAGCGTCTATTTCACCGTGCCCGCCGGCAATCCCGGGGCGCGGGGCACTCCCGAACGCGGCCTGGTGAGGCTGATCGACGGGGCTGCGGACCATGTCTACGGGGCGTTCTACCAGATAACCTCCCCCGGGGTGGCGGGGGCCCTCTGTCGCGCCCGGGGGCGGGGCGTGGACGTGAAAATCGTCACGGAGTCGGAAACCTTTACGATGAAGGAAAGCTGCGCGGGGCGGTTCAGGGACGCGGGGATCGAGACGGTGAGCGACAAATCACGCGGCCTCATGCACAACAAGTTCGCGGTCGTGGACGGAATCATGGTATGGACCGGTTCATACAATCCCACGACGAAAGGCTCGGGATTTCATGACGAGAACGCCCTGCTCGTTCAATCACCTGAGCTCGCGGCGATCTACACAGGGGAATTCATGGAGATGTTTCGCGGCGGGGTTTTCGGAAACCGCAGCGAGCCGGGTCCCTTCGCGGGACTGCTGAACCGCCATCACCTGCGGATCGGGGAATCGGACATCAATGTCTATTTCTCGCCGGAGGACGACGTGGAGAGGATCATCCTCGGGCGTCTCCGCAAGGCCCGGTCGTCGATACACTTCATGGCGTACTCATTCACGAGTGAATCCATCGGGGAAATGATGATACGGAAGCACCGGGAGGGAGTGGCGGTCATGGGGGTATTCGAGCGAAGGGGAGCGAAGACCCCCCACGGGGAGTACATGAAAATGAAGATAGAGGGCGTCCCGGTGAGGCTCGACCGCAACCGGCACGCCATGCACCACAAGGTTATCATCATAGACCGCAGGCGGGTGATAACCGGATCCTACAACTTTTCGCGGAACGCCGCGCGAAACAACGATGAGAATATCCTCGTCATAGACAACCACCGGATAGCGGCGGCCTATCTTTCCGAGTTCGACCGTCTTTACCGTTGAGGCGCTCCCAGGAGGATCGGTTCCCGCTCCTTCCCGTCGATGAACAGGGCGAAGTCCCTGAACCGCGGGTATTCTCCCGGCGGTATCTCGGTCCGTCTCACCTCGACGATGGACCGCGCCCGTATGGTGTCCCCGGAGGCCTCGTAGGTGAATTCAGCGGAGAACATGGCGTGATCGAATCGTGAACCATCGGGCAGCCTTTCCACGCGGTACCCGGGAGGGATTCTGAAGGTAACGGAGGTTCGCGCGGTCCAGGGTCCCGGAAGAAGGAGCGGATGGATGCGCGATCTCGCCGGGGCGTAGCGGCGGCCGTGCCATGACCGGAGGGGAAAAGCGTCGAGAATGACCCGCCCTCCCCCCGGCGGCAAAAGCCCGGGCACCGATACGGTGCAGGTGAATTTCACGGGAAGATTCCCGTCGAATCCCGCTACCGCGACGTCCGTTACCGACGCGCCGGGATGGGCGGCGTTCCATACCTCGTTTAGGTGCGGGATCCGGCGCGACGGGAGCCGCAACCTTTCCCTTTGAATGGGCCCCACGCCGGCCCGGTCGACAAGGGAAAGCACCATGGTCGCGTCCCCCGAGGGGGCCACGGTTATGTCTAGGTCCGATTCCATGGACGCGCCGGGCGAGGAGGCCCCCACGGCGGGAATTGCACGCCACGCGGATCCCTCGAAAACCAGGGCGGGTATTCCGAGGAGATCCTCCGGGAGCGTCAAGGTGCCTCGCGAGGGATCGAGAAAAAACCCCCTGCCGAGGTTCACGTAGCAGAGGACGTGATCAAAGTCACCCGGTTTCGGGAGGGATGTTGAAGGGCCATTGCGCAGGACCAGGGCGGGACGGGCGTCGATGCCGGCCTTCCTGAGCAGTGCGACGAGAAGAAGCGACGCGTCCTTCGCCTCCCCGGTCCCCGCGAGACAGGTCTCGGATGCCCCGCGGGGGAGAGAGGGGAGGTACCCACCCGCATCTTCGGTTATCCGTATCCTTCCCGATACGCCAGTGAAAGCGGAGATGACCCGGTCCATGGGCGGGGCCCCCGCGGAATCAGGTGTGGCGGTGATGTCATCCTCAAGGCGGAGCTTTTCCTCGAAGATCGGGCCGGACCGCGAGAAGAAATCATCCCATGTTTTGAATGTGGTGAAATAGACCCGCGGGACAAGCCGCTGGAGAGGCGGCATCATCGGCTCCCGGCGCGGCGGGACAAGGTTCCTTCCCTCGATAAGGTGCCATGCCGATGAGCGGTTTCTCGCCATGGAATGACGCAGGGCCCCCGTTCCCTCCGCATGGCAGTACACGGGGAGTTCCACCGGGTGAATGAGGACCGCGCGGAATACCATGGTGCGATACGTGTTTCCCGGAGCCACGCGCCCGCTGTAGCCGCCGGGAATGTCGCGATTGCCTCGGCTTTGCGTCCGGTACTCCAGTTCAAGGATATCCCCGGGAACCAGGGCCGGGAGATCAAACTCAATGACCTGGAGCCGATCCCTGGCGATTTCCCCCGCGGCATGACGCCCCAACTGGACCGGAACTCCCTCGCGGAAGAGGGTAAGGGAAGACTCCGTAACGCGCTCTCTTTCCGCGTCGATTGTTATCCGGGGAGCCGGGAATGTTCCGGCCCCGTGGGAGGTGGCGATCATCACGACGCGCCGCACCCGTCTTTCCGAGGATGCCCCGATGGTGACCGAGATGAGCGTTTCGTCAAGGAGCGTCACCGCCGGCTCGTCAAGGTATGGCTTGGCAGGGGAGGCGAGGGATGAAAGTGAGCCGCCGAATCGTAAGCGCTCCATATCGTCGTTCCCGCCGCCGAGGCGCGCGATATGGCCCCTCAGGTCATGGCTGTCCGGATCCGCCTCCAGGGCCCTGCCGTACCAGTGAAGGGCCAGTCTCGTTTTGTCCATCCGTTCATAGACTCCGCCCAGGGCCTCCATGACCTTGCCGTTGTACGGGGCGCGCTTTCGGGCCGACGCAAGGTGGGGCACGGCGGCCCCGGGACCAGAACGAAACTCCGCGAGGGCGGCAAGACGCAGCCTGAAACCAGTGCGGTTGGGGAAGAAGGCCACTGCCCGGGCCAGGAGGCGCTCCTCGCTGTCAGGCGAACCAATCTGCTCGTAGCATGCGGCGAGACGGCGATACCGTGACGGGGAGAACCGGTCAAGGCCCAGGAACCGTTCAAGGGGAATCACGGCGCCATGATAGTCATCCCCCTTGATCCGCATAATCGCTTCCTGGTCCAGTCCACGGGCAGGACGAAGTGAACTACCGAGAACACGGGCGGCCCGAAGGGCCGCGGGGTACCAGGCGTTTTTCCGAAAAATACGTATCATCGCATCGGCGCGGAGATGCGGCGCGGTCACGATCCCCTCGGCAAGGGCCCATGCGTCGTGAACGAAGCCACGAGAGGCGGCAAGACGCGCAAGACGGTACCGCGTGAGGGCGGATTTCGGATCTGCGGCGAGTGCCTCGCGGAGGTGGCGCTCTTTCGCGGAGGGGTTTTTCGACAGTGCGGCCAGGATGCGCCGGGCGGCGGGTCGGCGGAAATCATCCCCGCCTATCGATGCGAGCAATGCCCGTGCGGGATGGGAAGACCCGTCCCCGAGGCGAGCACGGTGGAGCAGGTACCCGGCGCGGAAGCGCGTTTCGGCGTCAGGGTCCCGTGTCTTCAACAGGGCGGCAAGGGCGGGAAAATAGGTTATGCCGAGCAGCTCGCACCGGCCCGGTGGCGATCCGGAACCGGGATCTGCGGTGTCCAGGGGTTTTCCTCCCGCTGCCTCGAGGAGGCGGAGGGATACGCCGATTCTGCCCCCCCGATTACCCGCCCTTATCATGATACGGTGGGTACCCCGCGTGAGCCGGACATGTATGAAATACTGGTCATGGTCAAACCCATGGCTGGCTTCCCTCGTGAAAATTCTTGTCCCGTCAAGCCAGAGGTAGGCGGGGCCGGTTGTCCCGAGAACCAGGTAGTACTCACCCCCGGAGGTGACAACGGACCGGTGAAAATAGC
Source organism: uncultured Leptospirales bacterium (assembly GCA_964554685.1). Taxonomy (GTDB): domain Bacteria; phylum Spirochaetota; class UBA4802; order UBA4802; family UBA5550; genus RBG-16-49-21. Next base: position 4,897 of record CAZKPR010000233.1, read on the forward strand.
AGAAGGAATCCAGCTTCCGGGGCATCAATTCGTCGATACGCACGGCGCCGGTCCTGTCGGGATCCACGTGGTACCAGGGAACGCCCCCCGGGGAAGGATCGCCTGAAAGGTACGTCCCGGCATTTTTTTCTTCCCCGTTGCGAAAGGGTCCGGCCGCGATAAAATCAAGGAATCCCGCCCGGGATATGAGGCTTTCCGCCGCGCCGAGATTGCCCGCGCGGAGATGCATGACCGCGGTGAACAGCTCCAGGCGGTCGCGCAGGAAAGGGTCATCGAAAACGGGGGCATCGCCGAGGGCCCGTAGCGTCTCCAGGGCGGGTTCCGCGAGATCATCCGACTCCGAAAGCTCCCGTATCCTGAAGAGATTGATCTCGGCGATGACGGGGTCGTTCGTGGCGGCGGTCCATTCACGCAGGAACGACAGGGCCTCCGGAAATTCCCCGCGGTTTTCCAGGCGCAGATACCGCTCTTCCGGGGAGAGCTCGCGGTACAGGGCCCTGCAGGGGAGGGGAAGCAGGATGAGAATGATCAGCACTGCGCGCATCGCGTGTATCCTCAGTT
>CAZKPR010000234.1:0-5420 GCA_964554685.1 uncultured Leptospirales bacterium
CTGCACTACCGCGTGGCGAGAATGACCATCAAGGCGGAGAAGGTGATCCGCGATCTCTTCCACATATACACGGAACACCCCGACACCCTCCCCGAGGAATACCAGAAGCGCTGCCAGAAGGACGGGGTGGTGCTCACGGCGACCGATTACATCGCGGGCATGACCGACCGGTTCGCCCTGGAGGAACACGGCAAGCTGACGGACCCTATGATCCGGGTCTGACCTCGCAGGGAAATGCGGCGAGACGCCGATTCCGCCTGAACAAGAGGAGAAGACATGACCGACGCTTACCCCGAGCTGCCGGAGGAGTTACGGGAAATTCTTGACCGCGGTGAAGCCATCGACGAGATACGCCTGGACAAAAACGGGAACTGGTTTCACAACGGCGAGCCCTTCACCAACAGGAGGATCATCGATTTCTTCAACCGGTCCATCGACGTCACGCGTGAGGGGATCCACGTCATCCACTACGGGTCGTATACCTATCCGATCGTCGTGGAGGACGCCCCGGTATTCGTCACCGGCGTTTCCTTCAGGGGTTTCGGGGAATGGGAAACCGTGACGATCAACCTCACGACGGGGGCGTCCGAGGCCCTGGACCCGGAGACCCTGGAATACCGGAACGACACCCTCTACTGCCGCGTCATGAACGGCAGGCTCGCCGCGAAATTCAGGCATTCGCCCTTTTACCATGTCATGGAGCGCCTCGACGAAGAGAATGGCGCCTACCATATCACCCTCTGCGGAAAAAAAATACCGGTTACAAGGTGCTGAACGATGAAGAAATACGTCTACGCGATCCTTATCCTTTCAACAGCCGGCGCGGCACTCTCGGGCATGCTCCTCCTCCAGCACTACTATCCCGACTCCGGTCCGGGATCGCTCTTCTGCGGCAGCGGACTGGTCAATTCATGCCTCACCCTGGCGCAATCGCCCTATTCCACCCTCCTCGGTGTGCCCGTTGCCGCCATGGGGCTTTTCTGGCACCTGACCGCCGTCTTCGTGATCCTCATCGCCGACTACGCCAGGGGACGGTATTACGCCTACTCCCTGGCCCTTCTCCTGCCCCTGGCCTGCGCGGCCGTGGCAGCGGACATTCTCCTTGGCGCACTACTCGTGGCGACGGGTCTCTTCTGCTCCCTCTGCATCGCCACCTACGTGGTGAACCTGGCCGTCGTCGCCCTCCTGCTCTTCTGGTCCAGGCGGGACCGCGAGACCGGTGGATCCGGCCTTGCCGCGACCTGTCGCGAGCTCTTCACCGACCGCGATGCCTCTCCCGACCGGAAGGCCTTTTACGCGTCCTTCATCCTTTTCATGTTTCTTCTCGCCTTCGCCCTCTTTTCCACATCCCATATCATGCGTCTCAAAACGGAGCGGAAAAGGATGCCCCCGGAGAAGATTGAGTCAATTCTCCAGGAGTTTTACCGCACCCCCGGCCAGGAGATCGCCTTCCCCGAGAGCGATATCTCCCTCGGGGATGCCGGGGCCCCGGTTACCATAACGGCCTTTACCGATTTTCTCTGCAGCGCCTGCCATGAATTCTATCGCATGGAGAAATTCCTCCTCTCGAAGTACCATGGACGGATACGCATCGTCTACTTCAACTATCCCCTGGACGGGGAGTGCAACCCCGACGTGAGGAGAACCCTGTACGCGAACGCATGCCTGGCCTCCAGGGCCATCATCGCCGCGTCGCAGGCCGGGATCCTCGATCGATATATCGTTTCCCATTTCGCTGATTACGGGCGCATTCACGCCGGCTACGGCAGTGATTCGGCCCTCGAAGCGTTCAGGAACAGCGGCGTGAAGCGGGAGGGAGTCGGCGAAAAGGAATTCATCGCCATGATGCATTCCGAGGAAACGACACGGCGGCTCGAGAGGGACATCGCCCTGGCGAAGGAACTCGGCGTCAGCGCGACGCCGACACTATTCATCGGGGGGAGGAAGATGGAGGGCGTCCCGCCCCTGGAGATCCTGGACCGGATGATCTCACGGGAGCTCTCGGGGCGGTAGTGGTCACATCATGTCGTAGGGATCGATATCTATCTCGAGATAAACGTCGGCCTGGGTAACGGCGTCCCGGGCCCCGGCAATCACCGTGCGGAGTGCGCCCAGGTCCGCCGATTTCAGGATGATATGGTGCCGGTAGTTTCCGGCGATTTTTTCCAGGGGCGCCGCGGCGGGCCCGAGCATGGTGATCCCGGCGCCTGCCTTCGCGATGCCCCCCGCCAGGGCGTCCCTGACGCTTCCGATGGCGGCGATCACGCGGTCCCGATTGCTCCCCCTGGCGAGAAGCCGCGCGATCCTGGCGAAGGGGGGATAGCGTAGCGCCCTTCGCGCCTCCAGCTCGCTCCGGTAAAACCCGTAATAATCCTGACGCCGGAGATATTTGAAGAGGGGGTTATCCGGGTCCAGGGTCTGGATGATGACCCTCCCGGGGGATTCGCCACGCCCCGATCGTCCCGCAACCTGAACCAGGAGGGAGAATATCCGCTCCGACGACCTGAAATCGGGAATGTTCATCCCGATATCCGCGAGGAGCACCCCCACGAGAGTCACCGTTGGGAAATCGAAGCCCTTGGCCACGAGCTGGGTACCCACGAGAATGTCGATCTCTCCGCTCTTCATCCTGGCGATGAGATCCGGTACCGTGTCTTTTTTCCTTGAACTGTCCTGGTCAAGACGGAAAATCGAGCAGTCGCGGAACTCTTTCGCGATAATCTCCTCGAGGCGCTGGGTCCCGGTCCCCACCTTTTCCACATCCTCGGAGCCGCATTTCCCGCAGGTCACGGGCACGGGGTCATGCCGCCCGCAATAGTGACAGAGCATGTTCCTGTCCCGGTGATAATTCATGGCGATGCTGCATTCCGGACACTCCACGGTCCAGCCGCACCGGTTGCAGATCACGATCGGGGCGAAGCCGCGGCGGTTGAGGAGATAGATAACCTGCCCCTTCGCGTCCACGGCGCGACGCGTGCGGAGCTTCAGGGGCGTCGAGATGATATCCCTCGGCCTGGTGGATGCGATCCTCACGATTTCCACATCGGGGAGCGCCGCGTCGCCGTACCGCCTGGTCAGGGTATGGAGGGAGATCCTGCCGCGCTCGCAGGCATAGAGGGTTTCCACGGCGGGCGTGGCGGAACCCATGACGAGGAGCGCGTCTTCCTTCTCGGAGCGGTGCATGGCCAGCCGCCTCGCGTTGTAGCGGGGCGTGCGATGCTCCTTGTACGAGCCGTCATGTTCCTCGTCGATAACGATCATTCCCAGCCTGGGGCACTGGAGAAAGACGGCGGACCGCGTCCCCACGGCGACGCCCGCTTCACCGCGGTAGAACCGGATCCAGTTTCCGAGCCGCTGGTTCGGCGAGAGGTGGCTGTGGTAGAGTATCAGGTCGTCGCCGAAGACGGCCCGGAGACGATCGAAAAACATCGAGGAAAGGGATATCTCGGGAACCAGGTAGATCACGGAAAGGCCCTCCTCGCGCATCCGCTTGGCCGCCTCGATATATATCTCGGTCTTGCCGCTTCCCGTTATACCGAAGATGAGATGGGTCCGGGCGTCGCTTCCCCGGGAATCCATGATCCGCTCGTAGACGCCGCGCTGCTCGTCATTGAGCGTGACGGCCCGGGAGGAGGCGCCCCCGGTGACGGATCGATCGCCTCCCCTCCTCGTCACCCGCATTCCCGATGGAAGGGCCATGGCCAGGGCCTCGCCGACTGACGAGAGATAGTTCTCCGCCGTATACTTCGCCAGCTCAACGAGGCGGGAATCGAATATCGGCCCGGGGTCAATCCTGGCCCGGATATCCTTGACCTCGAAACCCTCGGGGCGCTCCCGGTGAACACGCTCGACGTAGGCGGTGAGCTCCCTTCCCGCGAAATCAATTCTCACGCGCGTGCAGGGTTCCATTTCCATCCCGTCGGGGACACGGTACGTGAAGAGCCTCTCGATGGGATAGGGGATATGGAGATCCGCGTATGTTCCGTCCCTGTGAACCGACACGAAACGATTCTCTCCTTCTTAAAAGTATTGCATCTGGCATTATCAGCCGGGGGGGGAAAAAGTCAATGTAAAAGGAGACATAAAAACGGTCTTCACCATTTTCCGACCAATACTGCTTGCCGGCATCTCCATGGCGCCGCATCCTCACTGCTCCATGAAAAATCACCCGCGTAACATTATAATTTTCTGGCAAGAAAAAATAATTGACACTATCGAATAAATCGTCACAAAAGAATGTATCACAATTATTTCATCATCAGGACACTGCCATGAGCCTCCTCGAACGAATTGACGCGGACCTGAAAAACGCGATAAAATCCGGCGACAGCCTCAGGGCCGGCACCCTTAAAATGCTGAAATCGGACATATCCTACGAAAAGGGAAAAACAGGCAAGGACCTGGAAGAAGAGCAGATTACCGAGATCCTGACCCGGGCGGCGAAGCGGAGGAAGGAATCGATCAAGGAATTCCAGAAGGGCAACAGGGAGGACCTCGCGGATAAAGAGGCTGCCGAGCTGACCATCGTCGAGGAATACCTGCCGCAACAGCTCTCCAGGGAGGAAATCGAGGCGCACATAACGGAAAAGCTCGCTGGAATGGGAGAGATCACCCAGAAGGATTTCGGACGCGTCATGGGAGAGATAATGAAGGAACTGAAGGGCAGGGCTGACGGCGCCCTGGTCAAATCGGTTCTGGGAGAAAAAATTGGCGCATAGGGTCCTGGTGTCTGCCCTTGCCGCCTGCGTGGTGCTGTGCGGCACCCAGGCACGATCCCGGCCCGACATCGACCAGAACAAACGGGAACGGCCCCCGGTTTTCGTCCTCGACATCGAGAACGGTTTCGAGCGCCGCTTCTTTCACACGCTGTACCAGATCGGGGGCACGGTACTCTACCGCGGCGGCGCCTACCGGTCGCACTTCCCGATAAGCGAGCTCAAGTTCCCCGTTGACGTCTTCATGATCTACGCGGACCTCGGCTTTACCTTCTTTGACCGCGTCACCCTGCACTACTCCGTGCGGAAAAACCTCAATGAACGTGTCGGCAAGATGGAGGACTCCGACTGGGTCCCCTTCCCGGGGATCAGGACGATCTATTCAGAAAGCGATACCCGCCTCAACGCCCTGTTCACCGACGCGGACCTCATAGCACGGCTCTTCACCGTGTCATTTTTTACCCTCAGGATGGGCGCCGGATTCACCCACCAGTACCTGGACTACCGGTGCAGCAACGTGGAGCAGGTGAGCGTGTACACGCCCGTAAGCCCCTACATCGGCGCACCTGAGGTCATTCGGATCCCCGGCCGGGTCCTCACCTACACCGTCAATTACTACGTCTTCACCCTGCAGGTGACCCCCGTGTTCACCGCACGCTTCGGGGGGGGATCACTCGATATCATGGCGTCCATCCGTTTTTCCCC
>CAZKPR010000235.1:0-5419 GCA_964554685.1 uncultured Leptospirales bacterium
CTACATGCCGAACCTGCGGCACCTCCCCACCTTCACGGGGAAGGACCTCGCCGAGGGCGGCGCCTGGCGCTCTGACGCGGAACTGATCCTCGACAATTTTTCAAGGCCCTTCAAACTCACCTTCCCGGTGGATTACCGCCTGGCGAAGATTGAGAAGGGCGCGGAGGGCGATATCGCCGTCATCGAGTACCGCTTTCTCATCGATATGGACCTGTCGGGGGGGAAGTTTCCCGCCGATTTTCCGCGCAAGATCCTGGGACGCGACGACGGGACCATACGGTGGGACATCGCGAACCGGAGGCCCCTTGGCATGAAGGAGCGGTACCGGATCGTCTTCATCATGCAGGATGAGAAGGGCCGCGCCGCGATGAACGAGTTCAGGATGGAGATCGACACGGCGATGAAAATGTACGCCCCCGTGGATGAAGATGATAAGGAAAAGGCCAGGGACGAGATCAGGACGGGACTGCCCGAGGGGGTCGACGTCGAGACCGAAAAGAGGGGCCTCGTCATCAGGCTCGGGGACGTCCTCTTCGACTTCGATTCAGCGAAACTGCGGGACAGCAGCGTGAAGAAACTCGAAGCCATCGCGGGGATCCTCAGGGAGAAATACCCGGACCGCGAGATCATCGTCGAGGGCCACACGGATGGAGTCGGAGGCCGTGATTACAACAGCAGGCTCTCGATGGACCGCGCAGAGTCCGTGGCGCGCTACCTGAAGCCCCGGACGGGATCCGACAAGCTCTCCTACCGCGGCTTCGGCGCCGAACGGCCCATCGCGGACAACGCCACCGGCGAGGGCAGGCAGAAGAACCGCCGCGTCGAGATCATCATCAAGCTCCGCTGACCCCTCAGGGCTTCACCTCGCCGATGAGTGAGAGATCGGACTTGTTCAGGACGATGATGGTCCTGTCGTGGCGGTTGATGTAGACGTACTCACCCCAGAAGCTGATGAAGGTATTTTCGTTTATCCGCTCCTTCGATTTCGCCGTGAGTTTCAGCTGCCCGTCGAAGCGGCCCAAATAGTGGTTGCCCCCGTCGTAGAGTATCGCGTAGATGAAGCCGTCCCGGATCTCTATGAAGCTCCGCCAGAACACGTTGTCGCCCCCGTGTATCTTCACCGTGAGGGTGTCCCTGTCGACCAGGGTGAGGCGGTGCCCCGAGGTGTGGCTTCCCTTGTGGGTGATGATCACGATCCCCCCTGAATAGACGTCGTAGCGGCTGCCGCAGATATGTTCCACGGGGGACTTGAACAGCACCTTTCGCGTGGCGGGGTCGATCATGTAGAGCTCGTTGTTGTAGTGCCCCCCCTCCAGGTATTCCCGTATCTTCAGGTAGTAGAGCTTGTCGCCGTAGATGTTCTTGTCGATCTCCTTCTCGCGGAGACGGTCCTCCCGCTCGTCGAGCTCCTTCTCCTTCTCCTCGAGCTTCTTCTTCGCTTCCTCGGGCTTTTTGTCGATGTCCCGCTTGATCTCGTCCTTTTTGATGCGCTCCTTCTCCCGGTCGATGCTTTCCTCGCGTTTCCGTATTGTCTCTTCCTTTTTTTTCGATTGTTCCTCTTCCTTCTTCAGCTCTTTCTTTTTTTCCTCGAGCTTCTTCTCCTCCTTCTTTATTTCGTCCTCCTTTTTCTTTCGCTCCTCGAGGTCCTCGATCCGTTTTGTCTTTTCTTTTTCTTTCCCGATCTCCTCTTCCTTCTTCTTTATCGCCTCTTTTTTTTCATCGATGGCCTTTTTCTCATCTTCGATCCTTTCCCGGTCCCGATCGAGCTTCCGCTCCCTCAGGTCGGTCATCTTCTTCCGGTCATCGATGTGGCGGTCGTCCTTGCGTATCTCGTCGATGGTCCGGTCGTCGGATATGGCGTCCGGCTCGACACCGCCGGGCCGTCCCTCACGCGCCCCCTCGCCCAGTGGGATGAGCATTTTCGTGGCGCCCGGCCATTCGGACCAGCGCAGGGCGATCCCTGCGTTCCTGGCCGTGACGTACCGCATCACCACGCTCTTGTAACGGGACGCGAAGTAGGGGATGTCGCGCCGGTGCACGGCGTTATAGTAGGAGAGGAAGAGCGATATCGTCCGGGCGTCCTCCCGGGAATAGCCGTACCGGTTCATCAGGTAGGACGAGACGATGCGGCGCACGATGGCGATATGCCCCACCCGGGCGTCGCGGTCTATGGAGAAGATGTCCGCTGAAAATTTTTCCGGCTCCTCCTTCGCTACCGCCCTGATGATCGAGTACTTCATGAAAAAACGCGCCGGGACCTCCTTTTCCGAACCGCGGGCCAGTTTTTCGCCGATGGACTCGATCTCCGCGCGGGAATCGCGTTTCCGCGGTTTTCCCCGGTAATTGATGAACCTGACCGGCCCGGTGCGGATCTCGTCAACGTCAACCTCCAGGGCCCTGGCGGCGGGGCCGGGAAGCGTCGCGAGGAGCAGGGAAATGACAAGGATCGGGATCGAATGTTTCATCGGAGCGGCCTCCCTGGCGAAACGGGATTGGGTGCCGGCGCGGGTGGGCCGGTGGGTCCCATCGAACCGGTAGTATGCATCATAGCGGGAGTATGTCAAGCACTGTGCGGCACGCGTATCCCACTTGACTTTTCGTCCAGTCGAAGATTGGATTGACCCGTGGCAGCGGCGTCGATGCCGCGATCAGAGCAGATCACGGGATGGGAAAATATCCATGGAGAGATCAGAACGGGCAGTGGAATTGTTCAACGGCGGGATGAACTGCACCCAGGCGGTTCTTGCAGCATTCGGGCCCTCGTACGGCCTTGACGCGGAGGCCGCCGTGCGCATCGGCGCCCCATTCGGGGGAGGCATCGCCTTCCTCCAGGAGGTCTGCGGCGCCCTCGCCGGGGCACTCATGGTCATGGGACTCGCGCGGGGCGCCGGGGGTTTCGACCGCGACGGCCGAGAGGAAGTCAACGAGATCGCACGCGCCGTGGCGGAACAATTCCGCGGGATGAACGGATCACTATTCTGCAGGGACCTCATAGCGTGTGATGTGACCACGCCGGAAGGGCTTGCGGAAGCGCGGGGGAAGGATGGCTACGCTCCCTGCGCGGAATACGTCCGCGCCGCGTCCCGTATCCTCGAGGAGATGCTCTGACACCCGCGATGTTCATGCGCGGAAGGAACAGCGCCGACCCGTTTTTCGACGGATTCATCCCCGGGGCCCATCGCGGCGCGCCCCGATATTTTCCTGAAAATACCATCGAGTCCTTTCGCCGCGCCCTGGAGATCATGCCCCGCGCCATGATCGAAACCGACGTGCGGGTGACCGCCGACGGGGCCGTCGTCGTGTTTCACGACGCGGACCTGGAGCGGGTTACCGGCAAAGGCGGCATCGTGGCGGGGACGACCCTCCCGCGTATACGCGCCCTCGACGCGGGATACGGCATCACCTTCGACGGCGGGGCCACCTTCCCCTTCAGGGGGGGTGGATGCCGCGTCCCCCTTCTCGAGGAGGCCCTTGGTCTTTTTCCCTCGACCCGTTTTTCCATCGACATCAAGGATAACGATCCCCGGGCGGCCGCGCGCGTCCTCGCGGTGGTCGACCGGGCGGGCGCGGGCGACCGGGTCATCATCGGCTCCTTCCATGACCGCGTCATCAGGTACGTGGAGAAACAATTCCCGTCGCAGCGAAGGAGCTGCTCGAGGGGCGAGATACTCCGCGTCATCGCCCTCCAGAGGATCGGCCTGGCGCGGGCGGCGCGTCCCCGGGGAAGGGCCCTTTTCATACCGGAATTCTACGGCGGCGGGGTCTGGGAGCAGGGGGAGGCCGGAACGCCGGGCTTCAGGGTCGTGACGGAACGTTTCATGCGGGACGCCCATCGCCTGGGACTCCCCGTGGTGGTGTGGACGATCAACCGCCGGGAGAACATGGAGCGCCTCATCGACCGGGGTGCCGACGGCATCGTGACGGACCATATCGACCTCCTCGCGGAGGTGGTGGCGGAAAAGGGAATGATTAACCCGGGCTTCCCGCCCGCCGGGACCTGATCAAAATTCATTGACATATTGTCGCGACCGGGTACGAATAGCGGGGCAAGACAGGGGATGACTTTCCGCCCCCGCGCGTGAAGCCATGAGTTAATAGGGCGAGGTGGAGCATGTTCTGGAACAGCGCAATTGAAACCATGGACAGGAAGACCCTGGAAGATCTCCAGGTGAAGAAACTCGCGAGGGCCCTGGGGGACGCGGCCTCCACCCCTTTTTACGCCAAGGTGTTCCGTGAGCATGGCGTGAAGGTGGAGAACGTGACCTCCCTCGGGCACCTCGGGGACCTGCCCTTTACCACGAAGTCCGACCTTCGGCTCAGCTATCCCGATGGCATGGTGGCAGTTCCCCGGGGGGACATCGTAAGGCTCCACGCCTCCTCGGGAACAACGGGAAAGTCCACGGTCATCTTCTACACGGCGAAGGACATATCGGACTGGGCCGATCTTATCGCCCGGTCCATGGTGGCAACGGGAACCACCCGGGAGGACGTGTTCCAGAACATGATGGGGTACGGTCTCTTTACCGGGGGCCTCGGCCTCCACTATGGCGCCGAGCGTCTTGGCTGCATGGTGATCCCCGCCTCGTCGGGGAACAGCCTGAAGCAGATCCAGCTGATGCAGGACTTCGCGACCACGGTGATACACATCACGCCGAGCTACGCTCTCCACCTGGCGGACGTGGTGGCGGAGCAGGGGATACGGCCGCCGGACCTCGGCGTGCGGAAGGCCTACCTGGGCGCCGAGCCCTATTCCGAGGAGACCAGGAACAAGATCGAGGAGCAATGGGGTCTCGACGCCTACAATTCCTACGGCCTCTCGGAGATGAACGGGCCGGGAGTGGCCTTTGAGTGCGAACACAAGAACGGCATGCACCTCTGGGAGGACTTCTATATTATCGAAATCATAGATCCCGATACCGGCACGGCGCTCCCCGACGGCGAGGAGGGTGAGCTCGTGCTCACCCATATCAACCGCGAGGCCATGCCGATCATACGCTACCGCACCAGGGACCTCACGCGCGTCATTCCCGAGCCCTGCCCCTGCGGCCGCGTGCACCGTAGGATCGAGCGGATCAAGGGTCGCACGGACGACATGCTGATCGTGGGAGGGGTCAACGTCTTCCCCTCGCAGATCGAATCCGTGCTCATGAAAATGCCCGAGGTGGGCAACAACTACCAGATCGTCCTTGACCGGGAGGAGAACCTTGACCGGCTCCATATCCACGTTGAGCTCTACTCGAAGATGTTCCAGGGGGACATGGCGGCCCTGGATGCGCTCAAGAAGAAGCTCGTCGAGGAGCTGAAGGCCCTGATCACGGTGAATCCCAGGATCAAGCTCATGGAGCCGGGCTCCCTGCCCCCCAGCACGGGGAAGGCGGTGCGCGTGATCGACAACAGGAAAATCTAAAGGAGGCGGGGG
>CAZKPR010000236.1:0-5410 GCA_964554685.1 uncultured Leptospirales bacterium
TCTATGACCTCTATTCCGAGGACGAGAATTTCAGCAGGGAGGATCTCAAGAGGAAGCTCTTCGAAATAGACCGTTCCATTGTGTCATTGAAATCGTATCTTTCATCTCTGGAGCAGGACCAAAAGCAAGCCACACTGGAAGTTGAAGAGGTTATTGTCACATTTCTGGGGCTTTGCGAAGTATACAAGATATCAAAAATTGAGAAAAAGGCCCGTATCCTGAAAGAGATGGCCGAAAGCATCATAGTCAATAAAGACGCACTGGCAATTAACTGGAAAAAGCCATTTTCGTACTTCATGCTATAGGACTGCTCACTTGAAAAAAGCGATAACAACACATAAAAGATCAGTATCACATGAGAATACCCATCCTCTCATCGATGTTGCGTCATGGCACGCGACCGATGACCGGCTCCTGACCATGACCATGAATTATTATCTTGAAGACTGTACCTTCCGGGACATCTCAGCTTCCCTGGAAAAGTCCCTGGATAAGAATCAAATAGCCCAACTCACCGAAATGGTGTCAGTCCTGATAAAAGAATATGAAAAGAAAGATTGATGCAAATTACAAGATCGGGGCTTATGTCCGGGTCAGCACCCAGCGACAGGCCCTTGTCAAGGAAGGATCGCTCAAGAACCAGGAGGAGCGGATACGGGGATGGTTCGATTTTTTCAACAGCAAGAACGGGTTCATATTCAACTGGGACCAGAATGTTGTCATATACCGGGAGGAGGGGAAGTCCGCCAAGGATGTCAAGCAGAGGCCTCAGTTCCAGAAGATGGTAAGCGACATCCACAGGGGCCAGATTCACAACGTTGTGGTGGCGTCCATTGACCGGATATTCAGAAATATCAGGGACGCCCTCGATTTCATCACCCTCATTAACAAGATAAACGTCGATTTTACTTCCCTCAAGGAAAACTTCGATACCTCATCCGCCACCGGCCGTGCCTTTCTCAATATCATGATGGTCTTCGCCCAGATGGAGCGGGAGCAGACGAGCGAGCGCGTGCGTATCGGGAACCGGCAGCGGGTGGAGCGGGGGCTCTGGACCTTCGCGAGGGTGCCCTATGGGTATGAGATGGACAAGAACAAGAATGGGGCTCTCCTGGTACTGGACAGCGAGCGGGCCGGGGTTGAGATGGCGTTCAATAACTATCTGAAAAGCGGGTCCATCAGGGGCGTTGCCAGGATACTTAACAATGCCGGTTTCAGGACAAAGATCGGCACTCCATGGAAGCATGATACTATATACCGGATGCTTACGAATAAGGCATATCTTGGCCTGATACAGATCAATAAACGAAATATTGCCAAGGATAAGGAAAATGTCCCTGAACTGGACCGCTATAAAGAAGGGAAGGGCAACTGGGACCCGATCATAGACGAAGACATCTTTTACCGGGTCCAGGAGATCCTGGTTAAGAATTACAAATCTAGGACAAATCGGATGAAGGAAAAGCCCCATCCGTACCTGTTCCAGGGGGGTATCCTCCAATGTCATCACTGCGGCGGGACCATGGCCGGGACTTCCACGAAAAAGAACGGGAAGAAGTATTTTTACTATTATTGCGAGAAGTGCAGGTTCCAGACCACGGCGGTCAGGCTGGATGAGATCATCAAAAAGGTCATCTATGACTTTATCGAGAACGAGAGCGTCATTATTAAAAAGGCCCTGGAAAAGGTCAACGAGCGCAAGGGCGGTGACATGGCCATGCTCAGGGACAGCATGAGCAACGCGAAAAAGATCCTCTTCGGGGTCCAGAAAAAGATTGAGGTCAAAACCGTTGCATTGGGGAACACCGATAACCGGCAGCTCATCGAAAAGATCAACGAAGAGCTGACAGACCTGCTCCAGGAGGAAGGGAAGATCCTGGCAGCAATCCAGGGGCTGGAAAAGCAGTTAGAAGACCTCGATTACCAGAGCATCATGGAACAGGCATTGAAGAATGTAAAATATTACCGTAAGCTCATCCTGAGCCATATCACCCCTATCCATCTCCGGGAAATCGTGCACCTGTTGTTTTCGCGCATCCAGGTCGGGGATAACTATATCAAGCTGGGAATCAGGGGAGAGGTCAACCTCGAGGAATTCAGCGTTATTATGGGGAAAGAGGGTGCAGAATCGCATCAGGAAAATAAAACGGCCCAAACTGAAAAGTTTGGGCCGTGTCGTGCTTTGCGGGGTTGACGGGACTCGAACCCGCGGCCCCCTGCGTGACAGGCAGGTACTCTAACCAAGCTGAGCTACAACCCCGTGCAAATCGTGGTACATCAAACAACATGCCCTGTCTCTGTCAAACAATTTTTTCAGGCCCCCCGCCGTGGAGCGGGGTGTCATGATCCGTGCCCCCGGGGCCATTTTCACCGCCGTATGGTTGCTGATCGGCGGAATAGTTGGTATATTGTATGTGAGGGCCCCGGGGTTTTTTCCATTGACAGGGAGGGGCGGGGTCCCGAATCTGTGAAGGGGGCCTCCGGGGGAGGCCGGCCGGAACCAGCGGCCAAAGGAGAGAAGCAGCGTGGCGGAACAGGGGGTCATCGGGGCCCATGAGCTTATCTATTACGGACACGACACCCTCCGGAAGGTGGCGGAGGAGATCGGCGACGTCAACGGCGAGATCATCAGCCTCATCGATTCAATGTACAACGTGATGTACCGCTCGAAGGGGATCGGCCTGGCGGCGCCCCAGGTGGACGTGTCGAAGCGTCTCTTCATCCTCGATATCTCAGAAGAGGATGGGGGGAAGGGCGTATCCCTGGAGCTGATCAACCCGGTCATCAGGGAGTCCTCCGAAAAAGAGGGACCGTACAACGAGGGATGCCTCTCCGTGCCCGGGATATGGGAGGAGGTGACGCGCCCCCTGGAGATACTCGTGACCGGCGTTGACCGCGAGGGGAACGAGGTGGAGTACGAGGCGAAGGGCCTCCTCGCCAGGGTGATGCAGCACGAGATCGACCACCTGAACGGCATCCTTTTCGTCGACCGCATCGAGGACTATATCCGCAACGAGCTCCGCCCGGAGCTGAAGAAAATCAAGAAGCTGAACCGCCGGACATGAGGGTAGGGTTCTTCGGCACCCCGGACCTGGCCGCCCGGGTCCTGGCGGACCTGGCGAAGCGACACGAGATGCTCTTCATCGTCACGGCCCCCGACCGGGAGGCGGGGCGGCACCGCGCCCTCCGCCCCTGCGCCGCCAAGCTCTGCGCCGGCGACATCGACGTGCCGGTGCTCCAGCCGGAAACCCTGAAGGGCCCCGCTTTTCTCGAGGAGATCCGCTCCTTCAACGCCGACATCTTCGTCGTCGTGGCCTACGGGAGCCTTATCCCGCGGAGCGTCTTCGGGTTTCCCCCCCTGGGCACGGTCAACCTCCATCCCTCGCTCCTTCCGAAGTACCGCGGCGCGGCGCCGATCCCCTGGGCCATCATAAACGGCGAGACCGGGACCGGCATCACCGTCCAGCTCATCAACGAGCGCCTCGACGCCGGGGACATCGTCGTCCAGGAGCCCCTGGCCATCGGGCCGGACATGACCGCCGGGGATCTCGTGGAGATCGTCTGCGCGCGCGGCGCCGGTCTCATCGACCGGGCCATGGAGATACTGGCCGCCGGGGACCCGAAGCCCCGGGCCCAGGACGAATCGCAGGCTACCTACTGCGGGAAGATCGACCGCGCCATGGCGCGGATACGGTGGGACGGCACGGCCCGGTCGATCCACAACCTGGTGCGGGCCATGAACCCGAAGCCCGTGGCCTTCACGGAATTCCGGGGCGAGCCTCTGAAGATATTCACAACGGCGGTTCACGGGGGAGGGGACGGGGCGCCCCCGGGTTCGATTCTCCTGGAGGGGAAGAAGCGCCTCCTGGCCGTGGCGGGGGACGGCCTCGTGGAGATCCGGTCCCTTCAGCCCGCCAGCAGGAAGGTGATGGACGCCCTCTCCTTCATAAACGGCTTCCGCCCCGTCCCGGGCGAGCGCTTCGAATGAGGGGCGCAGGACCCCTTCCCGCTACTTCTTCGGCGTCTTCTTTTTCTTCGAAAAAAGTCCCTTGATGCTTTCCACGAGAGGGCGCGGTTTCGCCTTTTTCATAGAGTCCTCGATCACCCGGGTCTTCTCGAAATTCTCGCCGTACTTGTTCCGGAAGTATTCGAGGCGCTGTTCCGGCGTCGCGTCCCGGGAGAGCCTGGGCTCGCCCCTGCCGCCGCCGGAACGGGAGCGGTCGGAGCGCTGGCCCTGGCGGGAGCGTCCCTTCTGTGACGGTTCCTGGCGGGGCGGCGCGCCCGCGCCGTTCTCTCCCTTTTTACCCCTGCGGGGGCGGCGCTTGCGCGCGCCCTTCGGCGCCTCGGCAGATGCCGCCGCGCGCACCGGTGCCGCCTCCGGGGCAACGGGGGCCTTTTTCTCCACCGTGGCCGCCGCTGCGGGGGCGGCCTTTGCGACGCTTCGCTTCCCGGCGTCCTTTCTCGCGGGGCGGCGGGACCGCGGGACCGCGGTCTCCTCCGCGGTTTCCGTTTTCTTCTGCTCCCTTCTCGGGGCCGGCGCGGAGGTCCTTCCCCGCCGCGCCCCGCTCTCCTGCCGTCGCGGGCCCCGCCGGTCGCCGGGGCGGCCACGGCGGTCGCCGCCGTACCCGCGACTCGAGGTGATAGATGAACCGGCGGCCTCGACGATAAGGGATTCTTCGGCCCACTTCGTCGGGATCTGCATCCCGATCAGCTTTTCGATGGGGGCCAGGTTGAAGACGTCGTCCTCGCATGCCAGGGTGATCGCCTTCCCGGACTTGCCGGCCCGGGCCGTCCTGCCGATGCGGTGCACGTAGTTCTGGTTGTCCTCGGGGAGGTCGTAGTTGATCACCATGTCGAGCTCCTCGATGTGAAGCCCCCGGGCGGCCACGTCCGTGGCGACCAGTATCTCCGTCTTCCCCGCCTTGATCGAATCGATGATCTGGAGGCGCTGCTTCTGGGGCAGGTCCCCGGAGATGTAGTCGTTCTTCACGCCGTTGGCCTCGAGGCGCTTGGAGACCCGCTCGGCGGTCCGCTTCATGTTGGTGAAGATGAGGACGCTTTTCGGCTTCTCGGAGCGGAGGAGGCCCAGGAGGAGGTTGAACTTCTCATCCCTGCCGACGTGGTAGAGCTCCTGGGTGATCAGGTCAACGGTGAGCTTCTCCGGGGTGATCTCGATCTCCACGGGGTCGTTCATGTACTCCCAGGCCAGGTGCTTGACGCGCTGGCTCAGGGTCGCGCTGTAGAGCATGGTGAGCCGCTCCGCCGGGGGCACCATCCGCTTGATCATGAAGCGGATGTCCGGGATGAAGCCCATGTCGAGCATCCGGTCCGCCTCGTCGATGACCAGGAGCTCGAATTTCATGAAGTCGATCGTATGCGATTGGGGGGAGTCGATCCGGCGCCCCGGGGG
>CAZKPR010000237.1:0-1815 GCA_964554685.1 uncultured Leptospirales bacterium
GGGATGGCAGGGCCTGGTCGTTCACTAACTCTGCAATAGGAAATCAGGGTCTCACTGCCACGGTAACGAAAAGGTTCACCATGGCCTTCTCTCTCCAGATCCCGATTTTGAGGGTCGTTCCAATGGGCGTTTTCTCAACGATTTCCACGAGGTCCCCGAAATCCTCGATTTTTTTACCTTCCACAGAGAGTATCACGTCCCCGATGCGCATCCCTCCCTTGAGTGCGGGACCTTCCGCCACCACCTGCCCCACGAGGGCCCCCGCGGGGTCCTTGAGGCCCAGCTGGGTCGCGTACTCCTCCGTGAGAGGGACGATCTGGACGCCGATATACCCGCGCTTGATCTTTTTATGGAGGCGCAGTTCATCAAGGACCGCCTTCGCGGTATTGATAGGTATCGCGAACCCTATGCCGATGTTACCGCCCGTGCCGGAGTATATCATCCTGTTTATGCCGATCACCTCGCCGTGGATATTGAGCAGAGGACCGCCGCTGTTTCCGGGATTGATTGACGCGTCGGTCTGGATATGGGACTGGGAGCCTCCCATCAGATCGAGGTCACGACGCCCCAGGGCGCTCACCACCCCGACGGTGAAGGTGCTGTCGAGTCCGAAGGGATTTCCAATGGCGATTGCCCAGTCCCCCACCTGGACCGAGTTGGAATCACCAAGATAGACGGGCTCGAGCCTGCCCCGGGGCTTTATCTTGAGAAGGGCGAGGTCCGTTCTCTCATCGCTACCGACAATCTGCGCATCGTAGGTCTCGGAACCGACCTTCACCTTGACGCTGTCAACCGACGCCACAACATGATGATTGGTGCATATGTAGCCGTCGCCTGAGAGAATAAATCCCGTGCCCAGTCCTGTTCGCTTCTGCGTTTGCGTTCCCGGCCGGCCTTGATTGGGCGTGCCGAAGAACTCCCGGAAAAATGGATCGTTGAAAAAAGGATTTCGGGGCATCTTCACCGTCTGCTCGGTGCTGATGTAGACCACGCGGTTACGGTTCAGTTCAAAAACCCTGCGGAATGATTCCTGCACCGTGGCCGCGTCGGCCACGCTCTCTTCGCGAAGGGGCGATTGTTCCTGGGACCCGAAAAGACCCCCCCCTCTCTTCGCGCATGACGCGTGGGGAATAAGCGACAGGGAAATAAAGGTCGCGACGACCGGTACGGCCAATGATACGATCACACGTCTGGTTTTCATGCCAGCCTCCGGTAACGAGCTGATAGCACAGCGATGGTTTTCTGTCAGGGTACCGCACGGGTCACGCAAGCGGGAATAACCACTAATTCGGATAATGCGGTACTGATAATTATTATTGTAGCCATCGATGGCACAAAGTTACACCCCATCACCCGTAAAAAGTCGACCCCTGACAAACCGCGCACGAACATCATACGCGTCGACACCCCGAAAACGCGGTAACGGACCGCCGATTAAATGAGTTGAAAAAATTAAAATGCCGGTCATTAATGGACACGGAGAGCGTAATGCTCCGAAGAAAATTTACCATGGAGCCACCATGCCCGGCATAGACTACATGAAGGTGATCGGCGTGCTCGCGAAGACGCTGAAAATGGAAACGACCGACCTCCATTACCGCGACCAATCCATTGACCGCATCGAGGTCACGATGGCCACCCAGAACAACCCCGGGAAGAAATTCTCCCTCACCGTCTCCGATTTTTTTCTGGAGATCGTGTTTCCGGAGAGCTACATGAACGAACGCGAATTCACCCGGTGGCGGTCCTCCTTCGAATACGAGCTCGAACAGGCCTTCGTTAAAAACATCGTCATGGAGTTCAAGATCGAGGGAG
>CAZKPR010000237.1:1825-5387 GCA_964554685.1 uncultured Leptospirales bacterium
ATGTCAAGGTAACCGTGTAGGCGAATACAGCATGGCACTCTATCTTGTTCAACACGGCATGGCACATCCCGGAGCGACTGACGGCGAGCGAACCCTCACCGGGGAAGGACGGGCTGACGTCACGCGCATCGCCGAAGTGGCCCGGGGATATGGCGTGAAAGTGGATTCCGTGTCGCACAGCGGCAAAACACGGGCCCGCCAGACCGCGGAACTCCTCTCCGAATTGCTCGGACCCGGCATTCCGTTATGCGTTGAAGCGGGGATGGAGCCGAATGATGACGCCGCTGCCTTCGCCGGACGCCTCGACAATTCTGCCGCCAGGATGTACGTGGGGCACCTTCCCTTCATGGAACGGCTCACCTCGTTTCTCCTTGGCGCGCCGATCGATCGTCCCGTGTTCCGCTTTCAAAACGGCGGGATTCTCTGTCTCGACCTCATCCCCGAAACCGGGCTCTGGGTCATCACGTGGTCCCTCATGCCAAAAATCGGATGAGCAGCCTGGTCATGACCACGGGTCATTTACTTATGTCAATTCGGCGAGATCCTCCCCCACTTTTTTATACTTGACACATACCGGACAGACGGTTAAAACCGCCAGACCTCACTTTTTCCAACCGGGAGAACAACCGATGAACGAACGCACCGCCTGTGTGGCCCAAAACGAGATAGGCGAGGGCCTGGCGCCCGAGCACTGCGCTGTATGCGGGAAAGAGCTCGATTACCTTACCGCGATGGCGTCAACGGACGCAAACGACGGAATGTATATCTGTTTCGAATCGATACGTCAGAAAATCTTCGTGTACGGAAAATATCTCGGAGGGCCCTACGGGGCCATTGGCCTGTCCCGCTATTATTCGAAGGAAGAATGCGCCGGGAGGCAATGCGAGAACGAGATCAGGACGATGCTGTCATCCCTCGGCAGGGAGGAATATTCCCGCTTCATCACCTGCAAGAGGGGAAACATGGAATCGATCATCCTCACGCGGGATATGATCGATAAAAGGAAACAGGATCTCTCGCGCGGCGTTCTTGACGGCGAATTCACCCGGGCCGGGGGGGAGAAAAAATACTACTGCCATGCGCACGCTACCGAATCAGATTTCACCTGCGGTTGCGGAGCCGAGCTCATCCGTCTCGGATCGGAAACGCACCGCGAGCTTACCGGCATGGAAGACCAGCGCTTCATGGAACTCTATCTTCCGGGAGTCCTGGGGGACTGAGCGGACCCTACCATTCTTCGTCCGGGGCCTTGTCATCGCCGGGTGCGGTTCCCCTTGCCACGTAGCCGCGAAGGTCTTCCATGAGCACGTCAATTTTCTTGCGGATCTTTTCAATCTCGAACTTGAACGCCGCGTCGCTCGATTTGAGCTGCCGTTCATCGTAATAGACGACGAAATTCTCGAAGGTAACCCGGTAACGGCCATCCCGGGCCTCGATCGTCACGCTGTAGCTGAATTCGCGGTCGACGAGAAAATCGAAATACTCCGAATATTTCCCCGTACCCCGGGCGATTATCCGCCCGCCCTCGCGATCCTTAACCACGACATCGTCCTTGATACGCGATAGTTTCTTCGCGCACCACTCCAGGGCGCGATCGAAGATTTCCTCCCTGGAAAGCTCTACCTTTACTACCCGGCGGAAGATCCGCTCGTTCTCCGGCACTTTTACAAGCCTTCCGCATCCGGAGACAAGGATCGCACACGCCAGCAACAGGGAAGTTTTTTTCATTTTTTACCCGCCTTTCTCGCATCCCGAGGTGGGCACACAATCAGCACGTTCACGGATAAAAGCAAGGAAAAAAGGATGTCCCGCGGGGCATAGGGAAACACTGCCCACCTGGCAGGTATCCGGAAGGCGCGTTGCCCCTGCCTATGTCGGACTTATCTGGGAACGAAGATTATTGCCGGCAATCTCATCACTCTTGAGGAGAGGCATTTCCAGGGGGCACATAACCACCATGCGAATACCCTTGCGATCGAGTGCCGAGACAAGGTAGTCGAAGCCGCCGTTAAAACGGCAGAGTATATCGTCACGCTGGGCGCTGTAATGATGCGGGCATTTCCTGCAGTCTTCAAGCTTCATTTTTTGCCTCCATCGTGAAGCCCGCGGACCCTCTTCCAGGGGCTAATGAGACATAATAATCGAATATAACCATGAGGCGGTTATTTTTCAACTTTTTTTTATCAGATGGCACAAATTCGAACAGGGCGAGTATTGTTATCGCTCGATGGTATCCTTACCATTTTCCGCGGATGTACCGTTTTTTTTAAGCTTGCGATAGTCGCTCGGCGTCATGTCCATTGTTTTCAGAAAGGCCCTGTTGAAGGTCACCAGGCTCTCAAAGCCGACCGAAAAGGCTATTTCTATGATTTTCAGGTCCGTGGTGATGAGCTGCCGGGCCGCATCCTCAATCCTGAGCTTGTTGATATAGTCGCTTATCCGGTATCCCGTGTAGGCCTTGAATTTCCTGCTCATATGGTCGGGGCTCAGGTCCATTGCCCTTGCGAGGCCCTCCCTTGATATATCGGAGAGATAATTGGCGCGTAGAAATTCAATGACCTTCCCCAGTTTTTCCTTCATGACGGGCGTGAGGGCCTTGCGGTCCGCGTCGACATCCGTGTCATCGTCATCCTCTTCAGCAAGGCGAGAGTCGCCTATCACGGCCCTGAGCCTCTCATAGAGGACCTGGAGTTCCACCTCCCTTTTCATCGCGTCCTTGATCCTGAGGGTCATGAACAGGATCACGATGGACGGAAGCGTGTAGATATGATAGAGGGGCGGAAAGTGATAAATGAACAGGTAGTTGAGTATGTCCCAGCAGATCACCAGGGCGGGTATGACGCCAAGAAGAACAAAATACAGGATGGTCTTCCCGGGCCGCCGACGGGAGATATAGTACAGCGCATAGAGATGGACCGGCAGGGACAGGGTGAGCCCCGCCACGCCGAGTTGCCTCCCCAGGTAATAGGGGGAGGTGGTATCCTGATTGATGAGACAGAGAAGGGTAAACACCACCAGGATGGGGATGAACACCATGTTGACAGCGGTGAGGAAGATCTTGTAATAATACTGGATGTAGAGGAAAAAAAATATCGGGACGAAACAGGCGCAGGCCCAGAGGAGGGTTATTCGAAAATCCGGGTTGAAGGGATAGTACGGAGAAAACAGCGCCATGAGGTATGAGATCCATATAAGAAAGATGACAAGCGAAATGAGGGTCACCGCCTCCCTGTTCCGCCAGATGAGCTGGATTATAATGAATATTATCTGGCCGACGAAGAGGATCAGGATGCCGACGGTAAGCTGGCGGTAGAGGAACTCCAACAGGATGGAATTCCGTATGAATGAATCCCCGGGAAGCAGCCTCACGCGTTCCGCGAAGCCGCCGTATTCCCTTCCGTCAATTCCCAGGTAGACATGCACGGTATTGGTTCCCGCGGTCAGTATCCCCTCCGGTATCCCGTAATTACGAGGGGCGTGGATATCCTGCACGATGGACATGCGCTCGCCCACGAGATGCCCGTTGATATAGACCATGTCGGTGTAGTAGACCCTGCCCAGG
>CAZKPR010000238.1:0-1824 GCA_964554685.1 uncultured Leptospirales bacterium
GAGTATCCCTCACATCCCCAGAACTTCATATTTTACTCCGAGGCGCTCATTCAGGATGACAACAACGCAGAGGCGTTGAAATACCTCGATATTTCAGATCGCCTTTCAGTACCAGAAATCTGGGGCATACACTATTCAACCCGGTGGCGGGGTGAAATAGCTGAACTTAAACGCAAGGCCTCACAGTAGCGTATATCACAGCGTACATCGATGACCGTAGAAAATGCCCGGTATTGTAACCCACAGCAGAGCATTTAAGGAATCGATCAACCTCCTTGCCCGCAAAGAGAAGAGATCATATCTTCTCAACTCGATAGGAGCCCTGTTTTCCGACTCGATGCATCTTACCGCGGGGCTCTTTGGCTCCATCGGTCCAAATATATTCGACTATATCCCCTTTCGTTCACGTAAAGACATCTTCGGAAGCGGTAGCTCCTTTTTCATCCATAACGGTGGCTCTGATCAACTTATCAATTCCATGATACGCACCATTTATTCCTACGAGGATAAAAATAACGAATGGGCCTCGACACAGCGGTCATACCTGTATGGGTTAATATCCCATGTCGTTACTGACGCATACTTCCATCCTTTCGTTTTCTATTTCTCTGGATTTCCATCGGCATACACCCGGAAGGAAATCAGATTTTTCAGGATTCAAAACCTGCTCTTCCAGTACAACCTGGACAATTATTTTCAGTACCACGACGATAAAATCAGTGATTTTTCTTTTACTATTGATGAGATGCTTCCCGTATCCCACCGGGGCAAGAAAACAGGGATCTATCCCGCCATCAAGGAGCTTATTCTTAATACCATGAAAGAAACCTATCCTGATATTTATGAAAAAATCATGATCTTTGATTGTTCAAAGATTCATTCCTCAATGACGAACCGTATCAGTTACCTCGACCTCATGCCCCTCTTGATCAGGACTGCGTATGCAATCAAGCGCAGCGATAATCGTCGCCTGGCCAATGCCTGCCGATCACTGGTAAGAAACGGAACGTTATATTCTGACTTTTTTGTTTGCTATCCGTTGAACAGACGCTATAACAAAAACGTGCTTAATCTTCATCGCCAGCGGTGGGAAAACCCTGCGGGAAAGATCGGGCTGCATTACGAGTCAGTTCAAAATTTATTGGCACAGTCCTGCGAAAAAACCGTAGAGCTTTGGGAAAAAATCGAATCATCTCTTTACGGTAGGGAAAATCATGCGGTCTTTGATGATCTGACTATCAACGCCTATACGGGGGCTTCCGACCTCGCGTATGATAACATGCAATTGAAAGAACCGATACGGCTCTCCGTGTAACTATTTCATGTTTTTGATGTTCGAATAAAAATGTTTCTTCGCTAAAGTCTGAAGCTCGCTTTCAGATATATGCTTCAGCAATCCGGGATTACCCACCATATCGGTCTTTCCCGTCGTTTTTGCGACGAACCGGACAAAGTTCATCGCCGCCACGCGATGAGGATTGATCGCATTGTAATTCAAATAGCTGTACAGGGTGGATAATCCGAGTAGCGGATTTGAATAAATCGTGCTCACGAGGGAAAGCTCTTCCCCCTGTACCTGATCGAAGTTATTATAGCGATTGTTGAGTACTTTGTGCGTCAGTTCATGTATAATGAACATTCTCCATATTTCATTTTTAATATTCTTGCTATCCTTGAATGCCCTTGAAAGACAATACTTGATATCATCCGTAATCTGCGAGCCGACAAAGAACATTGAATTAACTTTTTCACCTTCAAGGATATTTTTGGCGATGATGTAGTCGTTGTCAACCTCCACGGGATTTATGTAAATCATGTCAAAAT
>CAZKPR010000238.1:1834-2401 GCA_964554685.1 uncultured Leptospirales bacterium
GCTTGTAGAAAATTCATCATAATAGATGAACGGCTGAATATTATATATAGGTTCCCTTATTTCAAAAAAGGGATGGCGCACATCAACCGGTCGCTTTTTTCCAAATATGCAATAATCAAGTGATATTTTTTCCGACCAGGTATTCAAATCCTTCGAAAACTTGAGAATGATATTTCTGCCGACGAGTATCTCCTCGATACCGTGCAACGTCTTTACATCATATTTTCTCGGTTCCAGGTAAATAGACAGCATGAGACTGGCAAGATTTCTGTGCTTTTGGTCGCGGATTGTGTTCAGATAATTCTTATATTCCTTAATGTGGAAACCCTCATGGCCCATTATCCTGAGGGGGATATTGTCCTTTTGAATCATATTGACAAAATGAGGATTTTCATTGAATAATAGAACAATATATGCATAAAATTTTCCGTTTATGCTTTTGATGTTTATTCCTTCGGAATGGTAGCTGCTGAAGCCCCCTTCATACCCCTGGGGATACGCGTTGGAGCTTAATGGAACCGTAATGTACCATGGTATCAGCAGAAGGAAAAGTGTAATAATAAATTT
>CAZKPR010000238.1:2411-5317 GCA_964554685.1 uncultured Leptospirales bacterium
AATAATCTAATATTGATATACCCTCAATTCCCTCGTGATGCACAATTATCGGGTTGGCATCCAAAAATCTGCATCCCTTAATAAGACCCCTATCGGAAGCGATCCAACCGGAAAATCTTCAAACTAACAACATACAAATATAGTGAAAATTTGGCAATTACTTATTCCTATAGCCCAATACCATAGTGTTATGTCTTACTCCCGATTACGCAGCATATAACAGCTATCAAATAGATGACGATGTAAAAAAATATTACCTTTTCCTTACTTGACAACCAATCCGTAGTAGGAATAGTATTTTTGACGTTGCGGCATTGACCGGGACGAAATTAATATACAATATACTACAGTAAATGTGGGGCGTAAATAAATGAAGTTAAAAGATTGCGTAAAATGCGACAATTTTATTGATGCCAGGGCCGACTGCGTTTTATGCAGGCGTGACGATGAAATAGAACACCGCGTTGTAGACGGGGACAACGTCGTTTCCTGTCCCCTGGAAAAATGATCATCCGAGTAAATGAACCAGAATGCCGCTCAACAGCTTCGGTTCAAACCAGGTCGACTTGGGGGGCATTATTCCATCCATATCCGATACGCCCATCAACTGTTCAATCCCTGTCGCGTAGAGGGAAAAAGCCACAGCAAATTCACCAGAATCAACGCGCCTCTTTAGCTCTGTTACACTTCCCGTTCCACCAACGAAATCAATACGCGGGTCCCTTCGCGGGTCCTCGATCCCCAGGATCGGAGCGAGTATCTTCTCCTGCACGATTCTGACATCAAGGCTCATCATCGGGTCATCCCCGGGCTTAAACCGAGGCTTCAGAAGGTACCATTCAGAATCAATGTACATACAGTAGGAATGGACTGACCCCGGGATTTCGAGATGACTCTTCTCGATGTTAAAGGCTTTTGACAGCGCCCCCAGAAATTCTTCCTTGCTCATTCCGTTGAGATCCCTGACCACCCTGTTATAGGCAAGAATTTTCAACTGGCTATGGGGGAATAGTACCGCCATGAAACGATTGAACTCTTCAGATCCTTCATAACCCGGATTTTCTCGTCTTCTCTGCTCTCCCACCTTAACAGCTGCAGCCGCTCGGTGATGCCCGTCGGCGATATAGAGGATTTCATCACGAAACGCTTCTTTCAGGGATTCGATTGTAGCCCGGTCTTCTATTACCCGAACGATCTGACGGACCCCGTCATCCGTGGTGAAATCATATTCCGGTTTAATTGCCATTGCCCCTGCAAGGAGCGCTCGTTTCTCCTTTGTATCCTTGTAAAAAAGGAAAACCTGCCCGGTATTCGCATTGATGACATCAGTATGGGTCGTACGTTCCCGCTCCTTGTCTTCGCGCGTCAGCTCGTGCTTCTTAATAATCTTGTCCAGATAATCATCAATGCTCACACAGGCTATCAAACCCGTCTGCTCCCTTCCTTCCATAACCTGCGTGTAAATATAAAAACAGGGCGTTGTGTCCTGTATCATAATACCCCTGTCGATCATGTCAGTCAGATGATCTTTCCCATACCTGTAGAGTTCATGATCATCCCGCTCTTTTCCGATAAAACCGATTTCCGGCTTCGTCACGTGGAAAAAACAGATATCGTTCCCATCGGCTATTCTGGACGCTTCTTCCACTGAAACAACGTCATAGGGCAGAACTGCAACCCTGGAAACATATTCTTTTTTTGGTCGTAATCCCCTGAACTCGCTAATTTTTGCCATTTATTTCTCTCCCCAGCAATCAATCGATAATGTGCCGTTCACCCGATTTGCTTCAAAAATTCTAATTATACTAATCAGTCTTCTTATATCCACCTGTTGTTCATCACCTCATCAGTCAAAATATTTTTATTATTACATTATTGGCAAGCATAAATTGGGAAAAATTTCACAACTAACCGAAAAATATTTGACACAATTTGTGAAATAATTCACATGGTCGATGTATGATACTACAAAATAAAAAGAAAATCAGGCAGGAAATACCTGAGCCTTCTCTTGTTAGATTGTGTAAAATATACAATCTGCTCGATGAAATTGAAATGAAACCGGGCCCATTATTATCGTCCCGGGATATCGGGAAGCGTCTTGGTGTAGGTTCTCATAATATCAGAAAGGATATCGGGTACCTCAAAGAGGCCGGAACCAGCGGTTCCGGATATGAAGTAGTTGGCCTTCGGAGGGGCATTGAGCAGACCCTCGGTTTCGGCAAGGTACGAAGGGCCTGCATTATCGGACTTGGCGGGTTTGGCTCAGTCTTAATCAGCGGTGGTCATGCCGCGGTACCATGTTTTACCATTGTGGCCGGCTTTGACTCACAGATCAACCGCCTTGAAACTATCCAGACCAGCATTCCCCTCTACCCGACTTATGAAATCGAGGAGACCGTTGCGGGACAGGATATAGAGCTGGCCGTGATCGCCGAGCCTGATAAGAACATCGATAGAATATCCGAGCGCCTTGTCAGAGGTGGAATAAAGGGGATCATCAATTTTACATCCATGATATTACCATCACTATCTGAATCAGTGCTCGTGAGGAATATCGACATTGTCTCGGAATTCAGGTTTGTGTCAGCCATGTTCAATATCAGCGAAACCTGAGGAAAGCACGTTCCCGAAGTGAGGTTGATACATCCCCGTTGTATACCTTCACCGTGAAGCCGTAATGTATACACCGGGGTCATTACCATGCAATGAAAACCGCGAGCAAAGCGGATTTCATAGAAGTTTTTTTAAAATTATTTGTGAGGAGAAAATTATGGCGCGAGTATACAATTTTTCTGCTGGTCCAGCGGTTCTTCCCGAATCGGTATTAACGAAAGCCTCATCCGAGCTCGTTGAATACCGGGATGCAGGGATGTCCGTGATGGAGATGAGCCACCGTTCAAAGG
>CAZKPR010000239.1:0-5307 GCA_964554685.1 uncultured Leptospirales bacterium
CCTCCGGGCCCCGGTCCCGTCAGAAACAAGGGGAGGCACAAGGACCCACGCGAGGATAACGAAGAGCAGGGCGGCGAAATTGATCAGGAACATCGGCAGCGTCATGAGAGAGACGATGGCCGGACCCGCGTAGGGGATGAGGCCGATGAAACAAAAGAGCGCCTGGGCCAGGGCGGCGATGAAAAGAACCAGTATCGATCCCAGGAGCCCCGCCCCGACGAGGTGGGCCTTCCCGGCGGTAAACAGGGAGAGGGAAAACGCCGTCCGGGGCCCTTCCCCCGAATTACCCCGGTGGATCGCCGCGTACATGAGCGCGATGGAAAAGAAAAGCAGGACATACCCCGCGTTCTGCATGAAATAGTAGGCGCCGCTCCCCTTGGAAAAGATTCCCGAAATAATGTAACTTACGATGAGCGCAAGGGTACCCGCGAGGAGATAGATTAACGAGATGACGAAGTTGCGGATCACCTTTTCCCGCGTGAAATACGCGACAAGTCCCTCAATGTTCATGTTCACAAGCCCCCTCTCTGCCGGAGTTTCATTGGCGTCGATCATTGGGCCACCGGTTCGATTTTAGCAAGCACATTATTGCGCCGACTCTGAAATCATCGCGCGGCGCCCGACCCGGAAAAATGTATTTACAAATCGGGATCGAAGCGCACCATGAGCGAATGGAACCCGGCACCCTCTACATCGTCGCGACACCCATCGGCAACCTCGAAGATTTCACCTACCGGGCCGTCGCGACCCTGAGGGAGAAGATCGATTGCGTCTACTGCGAGGATACGCGGCAGACAAGGAAACTCCTGGCCCATTACGGCATCTCCCTCGAGACGAGGTCCCTCCACGCCCACTCTTCCCACAGGAAGATAGAGGAGGCCCTCCGCATGCTTCGGGAGGGGAAATCGATCGCCTATCTGACCGACTCGGGAACACCCGGCATCTCTGATCCCGGTGCGGCCCTCGTTGCCGCCGCGCGCGGGGATGGCATTCCGGTATCGCCCCTCCCGGGACCCTCGGCGATCACGGCAATCGCCTCGGTCTCCGGGTTCAGGGGAAGGCGGATAATCTTCTGCGGTTTTCCCAGCAGGAAGGAGGGAAAGCGTGACCGCGAGCTCCTTGCCCTCCGTGACATCGAGGGTATCATCGTGCTCTACGAGTCCCCCCATCGGATTGAAAAGCTGCTCATCGCCGTCTCCCGCGCGTTCCCCGGCGCCCCCGTCCTGATCGGAAGGGAGATGACCAAGTTCCACGAGGAGTTTATCCATTGCACGGCCGACGACCTGCCCAGAGTGGCCGGGGAAATTACCAGGAAGGGGGAGTTCACGATCCTGATATCCAACGGCACGTCTGATTGAACTATACCCTGAAAAGCATTTTTATTGACATTTCTTATAAATTATATATATTCTGAGTATTCCCATGCAATAACGCGCCATTGGAGGGGAACCGGGCAAACTGACATAACCTGCGTCAATTCGCATAATATTGAAGACTTTGGTCAAAATGTATTAAAGAATTGACAAATTATACCGATAAGTATAACAGAATATAAAAGGGATAACGACATGGTAATCGACAAAATAGGATCAATCAACAATATCGTCGAACCGAAGAAATCGTCACCGGCCTCGACCGCAAAAACGGCCAAAAGGAACGATTCCGTTCAGATATCCTCCGAGGGCAAGAAGGCCGCCGAGACGGCAAAGGTTGCCCAGGCCGTGAAGGCCGCCCCGGATATCAGGATCGACCGTGTCAGGGAACTGAAGCAGCTTATCGAAAGCGGCGCGTATAATTTCGACAAGCCGGAAATACTGGAAACGGTTGCCGACAGGATCGCAAGCTTTCTTGCGAGAAAGTGACCGTAACAAATCGGCATGATGCGTGAAAAGCGGAGATAGCGCCTATGTCCGCTTTTTTTATGCAATGGCGAGGGGACCGTGGCTGCTGTGATGTCAGAAATCAGACCCGATTTTCACCTTCCAAGCAGGATTTTCATCAGGCCCGACATTACCAAGGACCTGGGAGCCATCATATCCCGGTTCGGTTCCCGCGTGATTCTCGTCACCACGCCGGAGGACCTTGACACCTTCGGCTCCGTGATCGAGCTCATCGCCCGCCAGTTGAAGGACGCCAATGTCGGCTGCATCGTGTACGACCAGCTCCCCGTTCCCACCAACACCGAGGATATCGACACCGCGGCGGCGTACGCCAAGAAAACGAACTGCAACCTGATCGTAGGATTCGGCAGCATCGAATCGGTCAACGCCGCCAAGGCGCTCTCCATACTCGTGACGAACTATCAATTCTGCCACGACCTTTTCGCCGGCCCGCGCCTTGCCAGGGACCCGATGCCCTTCATCACCGTTCCCGGGTCGCCGATGTTCGGATTCGAAATCGCCCCCATCTTTTACCTCCAGGAGATCCATGATCTTTCGAGGAGGACGTACCATCATCACGAGCTCTACCCCGTGGCCACTGTCATCGATCCACTGACGACGCTTCTCTGCCCAGACGAGAAGATACTGAAAAGCACCCTCGGCACCCTGGCGATCGCCGCGGAATCGGTCATATCGAGAAAAAACAACGACATCGTCAACACCTACGCGCTCAAATCGATCGACATGATTTTTCGAAACGTCCCCGTGGCCTACCGGGAGCCCCAGAACGGCACGCCGCGGACCTATCTTTCCACCTCCTCGGTGATGTCCGGCATCGCCTTCGCGGTATCGTTCCTCTCGATCACCCTGGGCATATCCCTCGCCCTGGCGTCGAAGACTGATCTCGACGTGGAAAGCGCCATGAGTATCATACTCCCCCACATCATGGAATTCAACCTGACGTCATCCCCGGGGAAATACGTGCAGATGTCGAAGGTCATGGGCGAGGACGTGAAGGACATCACGGTGATCGAGGCGGCCATCAAGGCCGTTGAGGGAATCCGGAAGCTCGCGTCGGACATTGACATCCCGCTCCGGCTTTCGAACTACAACATACCGAAATCAATCTTCAAGGAAGTGGCGGAACTGGCGGTGACCTACCCCTTCATCGAGAATACCCCGCGGGAGGTCAACACGGGGGAGATCGAAACCATCCTCACCGCCGCGTACTGAGGCTCAGGCGATCGATCCGAGCTCCTCGTGGGAGAAGAGCTGGTTGATGTCGAGAATCACGATGAAACCCTCGTCCACCTTCGCGATACCGATGATGTATTTTCCGGATATGCCCTTTACCACCGGCGGGGGAGGCTCCACATCGTTGGCATTGACCTTGATGACGTGGCTTACCGCGTCAATTCCCAGGCCGACCCGCTTCCCGCCGATGTTCACCACGATGGCCCTGCTGTTTTCGGTGATCTTGTCCGATTCGATGTCGAATCGGCGGCTCAGGTCAACGATGGGGAGCACCTTGCCGCGCAGGTCGATGACCCCCATGATGTAATCCTTGGACTTCGGGAGCTTCGTGACCTTCGGGAGCTTCAGGATTTCCTGGACCTGGAGAATGTCTATGCCGTATTCCTCGCTTCCGATCTTGAAGCACACGATCTGGAGAGAGGAAAAATAGTTGTCCGCTTTTTTTTCCATTGTCAGCACCCGCGCGTGGTTTGGCCCGGAACCTCCTTGATAATACGCCGGAATCGCCCTGGGGATAGTCTAAATAATCAAAGGTACATTTCAAGTATAAAATGAGCGCCCGGGATGAAATTAATGCGTGCCACGGCAGGTGAGCTAGTACAGGTAGCCCCGCACGTAAAGGGCAATCCCCCCCAGGAGAAAGACGATGACCTTGATGAAATTGGGCGACCGTTCCCGGAAGAACATGTCAACCAGTCCGATGATGATGCCGAAAAAGGCCCCGGCCGCACCGGCGGCCATGTAGCTGTACCTGAAGTAGATAAACACGCTGCCCGCGATGAGAAGACCAAGGGCGATATCGATGATGTCGATGAGACGCAGGGGACCGAAAAGCCTGCGCCGAGAGCGGTCCCTCCCCGCCGCGCCTTCCGCATCCTCGGGCCTGAAGTAGCGCCGCTTCGTCTCCCGGATGAGCTTTTCCTTCGCCGTCGCGGCCTTTTGCTGTTCGGCGGATCGTATGCGCTGGATGCCGTAATTCCGGTTGATCAGCTTCAGGACTTCCCGGTTGGGCATGGTGCTGAAGATTTCGGCGCGTTCCCTGAACTTGTCCGCGAAACCGAAATTTCGCCCCGTGGAAACGCTCCTCTCGGCCGTGATCTTCCCGCTCGTGATGACGGAATAGTAGGCGTTGCCCCCCTCGCCCTCGATCTCGATGTAAAGCCGCACCCGCTTTTCCTTGAGGTTATAATCGACCCGGAGGTAATCCCCGTCCTCTGAATTGATGTAAAACGTCCTCTGGTACCCCCGTATTTCAGAGGGGCGCTTCTTCCATGAATGCTGTGCAGTTTCGAGAACGATGTTGGAGGTCTTTTTTCTTGCCATGCGATACCGGCTAAACCGAAAGAGACCGGCGACGGCGGTCGCCAATCTCTTTCAGTCAATCGCGATCATATTTTCTTTTTATGACGGTTGGCCCTTCTTCGCTTTTTCCGCTTATGATTGGCTATCTTTTTCCTTTTTTTCTTTCTCCCACAGGGCATATGCGGCTCCTTTCCTCTTCTCCATGTCGTGTATTTGTCGCGTGCCGTGCCGCGGCACGTGCCTATCTCAGATTGTCGATCTCCTTCGTTTTGCCCTTTTTCAGCGATTTTTCCGCTTCAAGGAGGCGGGGCACGCCGGAGGAATCCGAGGAGAGTATCAACTTCACATTGCCCGCCATTTTGTCAATATAAATATATTTCAGGAGCTCGGGATTGGCCGCGATGAGTTTCGATATCACTTTAAGCTTTCCGTACAGCTCCTCGTTGGAAATTTTCTGGCGCGTCACCCTGTTGCGCTCCTCGATGAGGTTCTTTTCCAGCATATTGTCGATGCCGCGAAGGTTCGCCGCGTGCTGCAGCGCCTCGAGGTGCAGGGCGCGGTCGGGAACCATGGCCGCCCCCGTGAGCTTCGCCTCCACCAGATCTATGCCGCGGTCGGCGCAGTCCTTGAAGACGGAATCATAGGCGCTCTCCAGGGCCCCCTCGGCCTGGGCCGCCAGGGCCTCGGGCTGGTAGACAGGCGCGAGGTAGGGACCCAGCTCCCGCTGGAGCCCCTTCCTGATGTAGTCCTCCGCCAGTTCATCCGCCCCCCTGCCGTTGTCCGCCAGGCGCGCGCCGTCGGTAAACCGGGCGGCGTTTATGCGGTACTTAAGCCGCACGGAAACTTGGGCGGGTTATATTACATTTTTCAT
>CAZKPR010000240.1:0-5257 GCA_964554685.1 uncultured Leptospirales bacterium
TAGCCCAGCAGATAACGCCGAAAGAGATGAAGGAGCTTGTCCAGATTGTTGATTTTAAAGAGACTCCTGAATACAAGCTCTTTAATGCTCTCCTTCAGCAGGCGCCTTATAATCCTTATTTCATAAAACATGATTCCATCGTTAATGACACTTCAATTGTTGATGGCAGGGAGATAATGAATTTCGCTTCATACAACTATCTTGGTCTATCAGGGCACCCTGATACCATAAAAGCCGGGCTGGATGCCCTCGAGAAATACGGCTCTTCAGCCAGCGGCAGCCGTCTTCTCACCGGCGAGAAGACTCTCTACCGTGAGCTTGAAGAGGAAATAGCGAAGTGGAAAAACACTGACGATGCGGTGGTCCTGGTGTCGGGCCATGCGACCAATGTGACATTTGTAGGAAACTTCTGCGGTGAGAAAGACCTCATTGTCTATGATGCATTATCCCACAACTCAATCGAGCAGGGATGCAGGCTTTCCAAGAGCCCCAGCAAGGCCTTTCCCCATAACGATTATGAAGCGTGTGAAAACATTCTAAAGACACAGAGGAAATTCTATGAAAAGGTGCTGGTCATTGTCGAAGGAGTTTACAGCATGGATGGCGATATAGCGCCGATACCGGAGTTTGTGAGAATCAAGAAAAAGTATGGCGCCTTTCTCATGGTAGACGAGGCCCATTCTGTAGGAGTCATTGGAGAGACAGGGAAGGGCGTGGATGAGTATTTCTCCTTAACGCCTGATGATATTGATATCAAGATGGGAACCCTGTCCAAGGGACTCGGCAGCTGCGGGGGGTATCTTGCGGGAAAGAAAGAGCTTGTCGAATATCTTCATTATAATCTGCCGGGATTTGTTTTCAGTGTCGGCATTACTCCATCCAGCGCAGCTGTGGCCCTTGAATCAATCAGGATCATTCAGCGTGATCATTCAATGATAAAAAAACTGCAGAAAAATATTAAAATATTTGTTTCACTTGCACAGAAACACGGGTTCAATATTGCCCTGGCAGGTAAAACGTCAATAATTCCGATTCTGGTAGGTAATGAATTTGACGCATTCAACATATGCAAGAGGCTCCAGGAAATGGGAGTTTTTGTTGTGCCGGCCATCTACCCGGCTGTCCCCATGGGGCAGGCCCGTCTGAGGTTCTGTGTCACAAGCGACCATACTGAAGAGCAGATTGTCCATGCCCTGGATTCCCTGAAGGAACTTTCCAAAGAGATTCCCATGGCAAAAAAATAGAGATATTGCGGCACCCAATAGTAAGCACCTTGTCCAGCAGTTTTTGCTTGCCATAATTCTCACAGTGTGCCATCGCTAGTGCCGATAAAACGCATCCAGTCACATGGCCCCTTTCCGGGCAAGGGCCTTTTTCCTATATGGTAAAGATTAAGGCGCTGCGTCTTTTTTCTCCGGAATTATCATTCCAGACGACATCCCCTCTATATTAAGATATTTTTCTCTGCAACGGCCCCGGAAGACCGGGGGGCCGGTCCGGCTCAGCCGGTTCGAATCATCCCACGCAGAGGAGAACACCATGGAAACAGCCCAGGCGCTTCGGACCGTTACTCCCCGTACAATCGATCTCCCGGCCGGGAGAAAGCGGAAAACCCCCGCCGACAGGCCCCGTGTCCTGAAGATCCAGCGGACCTGCGTGTACGACGGCCCCGGCATCCGCACGGTGATCTTTTTCCAGGGATGCGCCCTCCGGTGCCGTTGGTGCCAGAACCCGGAAGCCCTGACCTACCAGCCCGAACTGGCCCCCGATTCAGATTATTCGATTTCCGATATCGTGGAGATCGTCCTCCGTGACCGGGACTACTACCGGAAGACAGGGGGGGGCGTGACCCTGAGCGGCGGGGACCCCCTTTTGCAGAACCCGGACAGCCTGGTGCCGCTTTTGAAGAAATTGAAGAAAGAGAAGGTGCACATTGCCGCTGAAACATCCCTTCACGTGCCCTGGAAGAACGTCGCCCGGGTCGCCCCCCACGTGGACCTTTTTCTCGTGGACCTTAAGGTCGTGGGCGACGACAACCTTCACGTGGAATTGACGGGCCAGGACGGCACCCTGATCCGCTCCAACATAGATAAATTGATGGCGCGGAACTCCAGGATACGATTCCGCATGGTGGTGGTGCCGGGCCTGAACGATTCGGAGCGACACATCAGGGCAGCGGCGCGCTATCTCAAATCCCTGGGCCATGACTCCATCGAATTGCTGAAATATCATGACATGTACGAGGAGAAGGCCCTGCGCCTGGGCCTGACAGGTGAATCCCTCGGCATCGCGCCGGAGGAGAGCCTCGAGGCGCTCAAGACCGCCGCCGACACGTTCAGGTCACTCAGGATCAGGGTCGAAGCCATTGACCTCGAGCCCGGGAGGGAACGCGCCCTCTTTACCGCGCGCGTCCATGCCGTCCAGAAGGCCATCCGGGAGAGCGACCACCACCTCTGCTTCGAGGTTTCCCGGCTCAAGACCGACTTTTACAAAAAGAACGGCTTTTCAAAGCCGCCGCACATCCATCGTGCGGAGCGCCTGGCCCATGTCCTGACGAACAAGGAGATTATCGTTTATCCCGAAGAGCTCCTCGTGGGCAACTTCACTTCGAAGCGAAAGGGCGGCCAGGTATGGGAGGAGCACTACGGAAGCCTATTCGTGTCGATACTCCACCAGATCCACCGGCAGAAACCGGTGTCCTTCAAGTGTTCATTCAGGGACAAGCTCGCCTTCTATTTTAAAATTTTCCCCTTCTGGATGCGGCGGAGCCTTCTGGGGAGGGTGAACAGGAAGGTTTCAGACCTGGTGCTCACCGTGGCGAGGGCATCGGAGATGAACGCGGGTTTCAACAACAACATGGCGGCCATCGCGCATTTCATCGTCAACTTCGAGCGCCTCCTCGAAATGGGGACAACGGGGATGATCGAGGAGATCAGGACCGCCCGGAGGGAAAAACCGGAAAACAACAGGGACTTCTACGACGGCACCGTCATCGCCCTCGAAGCGCTTGAGGCCTTCGCCGGCCGCTACGCCGACAGGCTCGGCGAGATGGCCCTCGCGGAGCGCGATGATAATCGCCGCCGGGAGCTTGAAGCCATGGCCGCGGTATGCCGGCATGTCCCGAAACACCCGGCGCGCACCCTCCACGAGGCGCTCCAGTGCATGCTCTTTCTGCAGATCGCCCTCTGCCTGGAATCCTACGAGAACGCCGTATCGTTCGGAAGACTCGACCAGATACTCTACCCCTATTACGAGAGGGACCGGAAGGCGGGGAGGATCACCTACGAAGAGGCGAAGGAGCTGGTGGCCCTCTTCATCCTCAAGATGGACGAGGTGATCCTGGTGAACGACGGCGACACCTACCTGGGGATCGGCAAGCTCTTCGAGACCATGTCAACGGATCAGTCCGTCACCGTGGGCGGCCTCGGGAAAGACGGCAGGGACGGGACCAACGACGTCACCTACATGCTCCTCGACGTGTGCGAGCTACAGCCCTACGCCGTGAACATGACGGCGCGGCTCCACCCGAAGAGCCCCGCGGCGTACGTGGAGCGCCTGGCCGAGGTCTACATCAACGGGGCGCCCATGCCGGCGCTCTACAATGACGAAATCTATGTCGACACCCTTCAAAGGCATTATCCCACCTCCATGGAGAACGCGCGCAACTACTCCATCGTGGGGTGCGTGGAGCCGAACGCATCGGACGACCACTACGGCAATACCGACTGCGCGAACGTGAACGTCGTCCTGCCCTTCTTGCAGGCCCTGAAGGGCGAGGAGGATGACCTCTGGAACTTCGGTTTTCGGGAGCAGCTCGACAAGATTTTCTCCAAGTTCGTGGAGTACCAGTTCAGAAGAAAGGACGCGTTTTCGCGCTTCGTCCTCTCCCGCTACACCCGCGGTCGCAACAGTAAAAGGGCGCGGAAAGCGTCTCGATTCTACAACCTCCCTGGATCGATGGAGGAGCTTCTCGATCGCTATCAACAGCGCCTGAACGTTCTCGCCGCCTCCATCCTGGCGGACCACCAGAAGATCGAAGGTGAAATCCGGAAGAACTTTCCCACACCCCTGGCGTCCTCTCTTTCCAGGGGATGCGTCGAAAGCGGGAAGGACGTTAACGAAGGGGGGGCGACCTTCAACAGCA
Organism: uncultured Leptospirales bacterium; assembly: GCA_964554685.1. Classification (GTDB taxonomy): domain Bacteria; phylum Spirochaetota; class UBA4802; order UBA4802; family UBA5550; genus RBG-16-49-21. Next base: position 4,145 of record CAZKPR010000240.1, read on the forward strand.
GCGGCATCCAGGGAGTGGGGATCACCGACGTGGCGGATTCGCTTCACGCGATAGATGAGGTCGTGTTCAAAAAGGGCCTCTACACCCTTCGCGAGATCATCGACGCCATTGACCATGACTTCGAGGGTGAGTACCATGGCGCGGTGAGAACGGCCCTTCTTGCGGTTCCCAAGTTCGGGCACGACGGGTCGCCCGAGGCCGTGGAGTGGGTGAACCGGGTGCTGCAGATTTACGTGAACGCTCTCTACTCGGTGCCGACCCCTCCCCGCGGCGGGATCTACACCGCGGGCTATTACGCCCTGAACGTCAACGACGTGTACGGTGCGAAGACGCCATCGCTTCCCTCGGGGAGGCTCCGGGGCGTTCCCCTGGCCAACAGCGTCACCCCCCACTACGGCATGGAGTCGTCGGACCTGCTCTCATCGCTCAATTCCGTGGCCGGCGTCGATTTCGCAAGCCTCGCCCCCAACGGCACGACGGTCACCTTTACCATCGACGCGGCGCTCTTCCAGGGCGATGACGGCGTGAAAAACCTGGCGCGGATCATCGAGACCTTCTTCAGGAAGGGCGGGATGCAGTTCCAGCCCAACGTCATCAACCGGGAGATCCTCCTCGAGGCGTACCGCAACCCGGAGAAGTATCCCTTCCTCCTGGTGCGCGTCGCGGGGTACTGCGCCTATTTCAACGATCTGTCCGATGAGCTGAAGAAGAGGATCATCAACAGGACCTATTATTCGTAGGGTGCTTGATGGGAATTTCATCGCAGTCGGTGAGTCTGGGATGAAATTCTACTGCTGGCTGAAGACCTTGCGAATCTCAATAAGGTCCATATAGGAAAAAGGCCCTTAACCGGAATGGGGCCAGGCGACACAATGCGTTTTATCTGAACCACGATGGGACGTGAAAGAGTATTTCAACCCCCAAGGCAGTGGAGAGTGGCCTTGAAGATTATTCCGCTACGCTAGCAGTCTGTACTGATGCTGGCAGGGTTTCTATATTTTCTTTCCAATATAAAATACATACCCATAATAATCTTTGTATTTATCATAAAGTAAAGCATGATGTTTTTCATATTTTATAAATTCTTCGGCTGATTTATTACCTTTGTATTTA
>CAZKPR010000241.1:0-4387 GCA_964554685.1 uncultured Leptospirales bacterium
CTTAATAGTTAATATAATTGGCAATGAATTTTCTGTCAATTAATTTCCTAATGTTCACCTCGCGAAACACCTGTTTTTTCGGTTATTTTTGAAAAAAAATTAATTTTTTCCGATTTTTCGGCCATTCAACGCCCTGAAATCGACCCACCCATTGTCCTTCATGCCTCACAAGCGGTTTCAGCGTCAGGCGGCACGTCGCCGCGGTAACGGCCCGGTCTTCTGTGTGCCGGTCCGTTCTACCCCGCGTTATTCGCGCCCCTCGCGTTGAACCAGACCTCGCCGCCGCGAGGGAGCGCGGAAACACGATGAAGACCGGGCCGTCATACCTGTGCCCGCACCCTTCCGTCGTGCCCCCGCCTCTCCCGGGGCGTCGGATACCAGGGGGCATGGGGCGTGGTACGCGTCAGCAAGGGCGTCATCAAGGTAATCAAGGCCCAGGGAGGCGATTTCGACGAGTACCGCTACTACGTCATCGCCCGGGACCGCTTCTCCCTCCGTTCCGGCATCTTCTGCCTGGACGAGCTCGCCGACGTCCTCGGCGCCGACTACGGCTACCGCTCCCTCCACCGCCGTCCAGGCAACGACCGCAGGCGCTTCAAGGCCCGCCTGGCCCGCCTTCTCGAGGGCTCCATCCTCTTCACCGCCCTCCCCGACGGCCGCTACCGCATCAATTCCGAGCGGAGGATCCTCTCCCGGTACAACCGGGGTAGCCGCACCGGCTGGTACGAGCTTGCCGATCCCGCGGTCCTCTCCTCGCGCCGCCTCTTCTTCGATTTCTGCGTCGGTTCCCTCCTGGCGGGGAACAAGTTCAGGGCCAACAAGAACATCGCGAATTACTGCAAGTGCACCGTGAGGCGGATACAGTTCGCCACCTCGCGCAACCATAAAGCGGATCTCTTCCACAAGCGGTACAACTTCATTGAGGACTACTCCGGCACCTGGGAGCACGTCCAGAAAATGCGCGCCATCTTTCTCAACGTTCACGGCATCACGTCACCCCTGCCCGTCCCCTACCGTGACGAGTGGGTGATGCGGCTGAACGCACCCAATACGTACCATGCAAATGTGTTGAGCGGGGTTAAAGGGGACAGGGCTCAACCAACAATACGTCCGGTACGAAAAAAGGAGCGGTGCTGGTTCAAGCCCGTGAAGAGAAGGAACAGGCAGCTCAAGCTTTTCGATGAGTTCACCAGGCGATGGGTGTTCAACACGGAGGTCTATGACGGTAACCGGTACGTTCAGGACCACGGCGAGTTTATTCTATGCTAGGGGGATAGTTCTGTCAAAATTTAGTGTTTTCATTCACCCTAAAGGGGTTGTTGGTTGGGCTAATCGGCCTCCCCACGGCCCAGGGTGGCGCACCGTGTGAGAGTCCGGGTACTTCCGCCGGTATCCGGGCCTTTGCCCTGGCTCCTGTATCTATTACTTCTGTGTGTGTATACTCTGTACAGACAGGTGTATCATCACCGGGTTCCTTGTGCTTTAAAGGCTTCCGGCGGGTACGGGGTCATTTCGGGCGTTTTTTCGGTGTTATGCTGTATTTTCAACTGTAGAATTCTAAGGCCGGCGATCGCTGAATAGTCCAGAATTGCCTTCTCAACATCCTCAGATACTCTATTTGGATGAGGACCTTTCGCCCCCGGAATCTTATCTAAAAGCCCTTCTGCACCGTATGTCTGGAAATTCCTCCGGATCTCATAGAACTGCTGCCGGGAATATCCCATGATCATACAGGCTTTGCTGACATTATCAAGTTCTTGGGCCAGCTCCAATAAATTTAGCTTTCTTCTCGCGGCCTTCTGTGTTACATTGGTATTGGTGGTCATTGCGTTCCTCCCTGATATAACGTTTTGTGGTAAAATCATTATATCTTTCAGAGGAAACTTGGCCACCTTTATTTTTCAGGTGACTGTCAGGTGAATACCGTCACTGTTCAGACCATCTCTGTGTGCTTTCGTTTTCTTGTTGCTTCTCCATGATATATCCCCTCTTATTACAGTATATCATGTCTTATGGGTGGTTTGTCAAGTCAGGGGAGCAGTATAGCCGCGTATAAGTTTCCAGGGTGGATGCGGAACAAATGACAAGTAGTGATAGTATATTGATCACAGTTGCCGCCGTATATGTCCTGGCGGTGGTTTCGATTACTGTCATTCTTCAACGGCATGGCATAGTATCAAAATTGGCCTGTAGGAGGATTATCCACTCGTTCGCGGGATTGTCGGTCCTGATCGTCCCTTTCCTTGCGAACAAGTGGCCAGCCGCGGTGCTCGCCATGGTCATGACCGTGGCGGTCTTTCTGAGCAACAGGGACGCGTTCCTCCGTCCCCTTAAGGGCCTCTATGACTCGATTGCCGAGGAATCCGAGGAGCGCTCCGGACGCCTTGACGGTCCCATCGGGTACAGTATATCCCTGCTCGTGCTCGCTTCCATGTTCGCCCTGCTCGACACTGGTCGGGACTACGTGCTGGTGATGTCCGCACTTATCATGATAATCTCCGATCCCCTGGCGGCATATGCTGGCAGGAGGTTCGGCGGGAAAATCATTCCCATTCAATGGACCGGTTCCAATCGCACCTTGGTCGGGACCTCGGTGTTCTTTTTATCGGCGATGGTCATTTCCGCGGCATCGATACTTATATTTCATGCTGGCCCGGGAATCCCTTCGACCAGGTTTACCGCCTGCATTTCCTGCGCGAGCGCACTGGTCGCGACGATAGTGGAGTTGATTACGCCGGGGAAGTATGATGACCTTACCGTGCCGCTCTGCACGGCTACTGTCGTATATGGCATTACCCTGGTGGTGTAATCGCTTTCGTTTTGCAAATGATGGTGCAGTGTTCTCATGGCCGATGGGAAATAAATTGATTTGACAATAATCCTGAAACGTGACATTGTAATATAAACAACAGTTTGATGCTTGGCCGGGGTGCGAAAAACCATGTTTGGATTGATGAAGCCTTCATGCCGCAAATGCGACAAATCCGCTGAAAGGCATCGCCAATTTTATTGTGGGGTATGCAAAACACTTGGCGTAGTATATGGCCACCGGTCACGATTTTTTCTTAACCATGATGTCGTATTCCTGGCGGAACTTTTACATGCGTTGTACGGAACGCGTGTTATCGATTGGCACCCTGCCTATCTTTCGCGGTCATGCTTTACGCTGCCTGATGATGGCATCCCTCATGTTCTTAGGTATGCCGCCTTCCTGAATGTTATACTTGCATTATCAAAAATCAATGACCGGGTCCGCGATGGCAACGGGAAATCATGGCGCCTGGTCTCGCGGTTATTTGACAACTGCCGAAGGAAGGCGAATGAAGAAGCGGCTTTGATGGGATTCTCGCTCTCCTTGTTCAACCATTTCGAGGCCGGACAGGTTGAAAGGGAACGCATTCCGGCCTCTTCTGATGGAGCGATGACCCCGGTTGAATCATTGGAATACCTGGCCGCGCCGACGGCACACATGACTGCATACTCCATGGAACATGGAGATGACTCTGCAAATACCGGGATGGGGAGTATTCTTGGCGATACTGGTTTTCATTTTGGAACCATCATTTACCTGATCGATGCCATTGACGATTACGGTGAGGACTATAAAAGTAGATCGTTCAATGCCATTCGTTCGGCATACATGCTAACGGACGATAAATTGCCGGTTCATGTGAAAAGCGCAGTTGCTGGCATGATATGGCGGCACGTGCGAGAAATGCAGGAATCACTTTCCAGTCTGCCGATTGACCATGACGATATACGGGGATTTGCCGAATGTCTTGAAAGAAACGTCTCATGCCGACTTGGCGAAGCCCCCACCTTGATGGCACGGCCGTCATATCGCGAAAAATTCACGCTTGCCAGGGAGCGTGCCATCGGCATCTGCTCCAACGGCTGTAATCCGGGCAACATGGCGGTGCGGGTGCGCATTGCATTTATCACGGTTATTTTATCTATAATTCCTTATGCATTGTGGGCGGCAGAGAAGGAAACCAGTGACGGCGGATGTTTTAATGATATTTTAGCTTTTATTTGCGGTGTAGTTCTCTGCTGGATTTGTTGCGAGAAGGGCGGATGGAAGGGATGCTGTGCCGGTACAGCTGCAAGTTGTTTTCTTTGCGGTCGAGATTGATGACTTTTACATATACTATTTGTCCCTGTTGAAATTTCTATGCCGGGGATGTTGCTTGCATGTATAAAGCACTTATTAAGTCAAAAGCAGTGTCCAGGATGCTTATATAACGTCTATATTATTATAGTGAAGTCCGCACAATTATATAAAGACGTTGACAACGTGTGAAAGAACTTATATTTTAAGTTGAAAATTTACATAGTATGCTAGGAGTCTAGTTATGTCAGAATTAAAGATCCATCCTGATTATCAGCA
>CAZKPR010000241.1:4397-4982 GCA_964554685.1 uncultured Leptospirales bacterium
CTATGTCCTGTGTGCAATAAAAAAAAGGGTACAATACCAAGGGATGGGTTAAAGCTTTGTTTTGATTGCAACAAATCTGCAATTGAGGCAATGGGAAATACACCAAATACTGACAAAAGCTTAACGCCGGAGTTTAAGTTTATTCCTGCATCTGTGTATGAATCACGTGGCATGACAGTAGTCGTATCGAATATCAAGTCTGATGAATACCGAGAAAAAGTTTTTGCAGCCATAGAGGAATTTCATAACCGATGTTCATGGCCGGGGTTGATAGTTGGAAGATCGAATGCCATTTCTGGTGGTTTCTTTTCAAAAGCAGCAACACCAATTGTTTTCATTTGCGCTCAACTCGACTCTTGCAGATTGGAAATTTATATTTCTGTTTCAATATTTGGGAATGTAGTCGCTGTAAATTTATATAAAGCAATTTATGGATTATCATTGGCTAACATTATTTCGTTAATATCGGAAAATAAATTAAGCGGAATTAATTCCTCAGTGGTGGTTACGACTGTGCAAAAAAATTTAAAAAATCTTGTTGAGTCTGACGCATTTCAGGCTGTCGATTCCTTGGGTAATATGGCT
>CAZKPR010000241.1:4992-5245 GCA_964554685.1 uncultured Leptospirales bacterium
TGGGGGTTATCATTTGTCAAAAAAATTAAAAAATTTTTTTTTTTATTTAGGATTTAATGGTGTTGTTTTCTTGGGTTATATGGCTTTCGATTTTGCCTGTAGTATTGAAGCATAGATTTCTATCATTGTAATTGTACTATCCATCGACGTGGTCCAGGGGTGGAGTCCCTGACGCGAGGTGCTAGATAACGAGATGATGGATGGTTGCGATACCCTTCCTTCTCTCGTGATACATTTAAAGGGTGTAAAAAAG
>CAZKPR010000242.1:0-4534 GCA_964554685.1 uncultured Leptospirales bacterium
CCGAGGGACGCGATTTCCATAATTACTTTGGCGTTGCCGGAGTAATCGGAGTATCGGGCATAAACTATTCCCATTGGGAAGATGTCGCATTTGACCGTCCTGTTCTCGAGATGGAGTTCACCGAGGCTGTGTTCCATCCCGAGGATCCACTGGACGCTGTTGAGGAAATGCCTCAGGTAGCCGAACGTGTGGAATCCGATCAGGTCGCTTCCGAGTATACCGTGCAGGATTTCCTGCCGCCAGGGGAGCAGCCGGAAAACCTCGTAGGACGGGAAAGGTATATGGAGGAAAAAGCCGATTTTCGCGGCCGGGAATTCCTCCCGTATCATGCCCGGAAGGAGCATGAGATGGTAATCGTGCACCCAGACCAGATCTCCCTCCTCGTACACCTCTTTGAATGCCTCGAGAAATTTTCGATTCACCGAGATGTAGGCCTTCCATGTTTCCGGATCGTAGCTCGTGTACAGGGTAAAATAATGGAAGAGGGGCCAGATGGTCCGGTTGCTGAATCCATTATAGTAGAGTTTCACGTCCTGGGAAGTGAGCGATACGGAATATGACCGATGGTCACGAAGAAGGCGTTCGTGGATCCCCTTTGAGTCGTGCTTCTTCATCATTTCGGCGCTTACGCCGCAGAAGCCGATCCAGATGCAGTCATGGGTTTCGTTGAGCGATGAAAGACCCGTGGCGAGCCCGCCCACGCTGGGGGAAAAGGACGCCTCGCCGTTCTTCTTTATGTCGACGGTAACGGGAAGCCTGTTCGCGATTAATATTAATTTGGGCATGGTTGTGCTAGTCGCGCCCCCACGAACAAAGACGGTCCCTATGCGCACGAAATGCTGATGGCGGATCGGCGCACGCGTCAGCATGCAGCCACCGACCATGGTGGAGGTTGAAAAAGGAACAATTCAAAAACATAATGATATCCCCGAGAAATGTATCATGCCCTAAAAAAAGCAGTTGTCAAGAAGTTTACCCCCCTTTTTTGCCGAAACGCGGGATTGAGAACCGAAGTGCAAGTGGCCGGGATCGACCAATAGTATCGTGGGTATAATGACGAATCCCGTGCCGCCGCCGGTAACGGTACATTGTGGTGATTGAGTAATTGCAACCTTCATCCCCCCACGGTCTTTGATATGGTGTAACCGTGGAGGGACGAGGCCGTTACGTTCCCTGCAGAGAGAACTTCAACATCAGTTATTTCATTTTCCCTTCCGGAGCCCTTACTACCGCCAGGACAACCACGGCGATCGCGACCATGACCGCGGCGACGATGAAGGGGGCTGAATACGTGCCGGTCGAATCCTTGAGCCATCCCCCCACGTAGGGCCCGGCAAATCCCGCGAAGCCCCAGGCGGTGAAGAGGAGCCCGTAGTTCGATCCCTGGGCCGTGGGTCCGAAGTAATGGAGGCAGGTCGCGGGGAAGAGGGTGAACATCGACCCGTAGTTCCAGCCGATAAGGGCGGAGACAAGCCAGATCGCCCAGGTGCTCCCGCCGGAGGGAAAGAGGAGCGCCATGGCGAGGACCTGGAGGCCGAAGACGGCGAGAAAACTTACCCGGGTGCCCACCTTGTCGGCGAACTGACCGATGAGGACCCTGGAGGCCGCGTTCATGATGGCGAGCCAGCTCGCGGCGCCCGCTGCGGTCATCGGATCAAGACCGCTGTCGATGCCGTGCCCGGCGATATGTCCGATCACCATCAGGCCGGCGAAGGAACCGCAGAAATAGGCCGCGTAAAGCATCCAGAACTGGGGCATCCGGTAGGTTTCGCCATGGGTGTAATCCCTGTATGCTCCTGAAGGATTGGACCCGCTTTTTTCACCTGGATTCCATCCCGCGGGTTTCCATCCGGCGGGGGGATTCTGCAGGCAGAGGGCGGCGATGAACGCCATTGCCGCCATGGCGGCGCCCACGTAGATGAACACGTTTCTCCAGCCATGGTTATCGATTATATAGGTGGCGAGAGGCGCCATGATGAAGGATCCGAGTCCGAGACCCACGACGGAAAATCCCGTGGCGAGGGCCCGGCGGTCGGGCCACCATTTGGGCGCAGTGGCGATGGGAGGGAGATAGATGAGCCCGCCTCCAAATCCGGCGATGACCCCGTAGGTTATGTAGAGCTGCCACTTCTCCTGGATATACCCGGAACTGATAAATCCGATCCCGAGGATAATCGATCCTGTCAGAACGACGATCCTGGGTCCAAACCGGTCGCTCAGCTTCCCCGCGGGAAAGGTCATGAGCCCGAAGACAAGACAGGCGATGGCAAAGGCCAGGGCAATATCCGCCCTGCTCCATCCGAATTCCGCGTTGAGGGGCCTGATGAAAACACTCCATGCGTAGAGAAGGGCGCCGCAGGTGGTGCTCCCCAGGACCCCCCCCACAAGGGGGATGATGCGCGGCAATGCGTGGGGTTTCGCGTGTGAATCATTCATGATGATCTCCATGATGTAATATGTGTAAATGTATATACAATCAAACAATACATGCCCCGGGAAGTGTCAGTATTTGTCAACCACCATATCGCGAAGGAATGATTATTTCATCATGATAGCATGGATTTTATCAGGGTAATGATTGGTGATGGATGATCTTTTTTGGCAGATCACGTACCGTCTGAACGGTTTTGAATATTTATATAAAAAAATTTGACAGGTTTCATGGGTTTTCATAATGCGGGAATTATTGAGGCATCATCATTCACAAAAAACAACATGGAGATTATAATGAATCGATTCCAATCAGCAGTATCCATAATGGCTCTGATCGCGTTCTGTCTGGTGATCGCCGCATGCGATGATGCGGGGGGAGGCAAATCCTACGGGGGGAAATATAACCAGGAGGGATATGCGGTCCTGGCCCTTGAGGACGGGGGGTGCGTTCTTGCCGGGGAATCCGTGACCGCGAGCGGGAATCCAGGCGATTTTTTGATCATGAGGCTTGACGCCAATGGGAAGGTCCTCTGGTCGCGCACCACTGGCGGGAGCGGACGCGATTGCGCCTATGATGTAGCGCCTGCTCCTGATGGCGGATTCATCGTTGCCGGCGTGACGGAGTCCTCAGGGCCCGGGGACCCCGAGTATCATGGAAGCTACGGCAACATGATGGCGGTCAAACTCGACGCGACCGGCACGGTCCAGTGGACCGGGGTATACGGCCATGAACTGTATGAGTCGGCCCACGGCGTTGCCGCGTCTCCCGGGGGTGGCTACCTTCTCGGGGGCTACACGCATTCATTCGGGGGAAGCAGGTTCATCGCCGTGAAGATTGACTCCTCGGGAGTGATGGAATGGGAGGAAACCTACGGGACCGGGGACTCCACGGATGTCGCCTACACGGTCAGGGGCGTCCCCGGCGGGGGTTACGTTCTGGCAGGCTCCCGCATCGACGGAACCGGGAGATCAATGGGCCTTCTGGTAAGGACGGATTCACTCGGTGGCGAACTATGGTCCTCGGTGTATGGAGACACCTCGCGCTTCAACTGGATTCGGGATGTCGACGTATCCGGGGACGGTTCAATCGTCGCGGCCGGGTACAGGGGCGCTGACATTATTCCGGAGAACCAGTGCGACGCGTGGATTTTTCGGGTGGACCCCGCGGGCGGCGTTCTATGGGAGCGGATACTCGGCGGGGGGTATCTCGACATCGCCTACGCGATTACAATGATCGGCGACGGGTGCGTGTTTGCCGGAGAGACGCGGTCATTCGGAAACGGAGGTTCGTATTCGGCCGACCTCTGGGTGGCCCGTCTTGACGGGGAAGGGAAACAGGTATGGTCGCGGACATACGGAGGAGGTGACAACGACGCGGGACATGGTATCGACCGTCGTCCGGGCGGCGGCTATGTCGTGGCGGGAAGCACGTTCACCGGCCTTTCGAACGGCAATGACATCTACGTGCTCAAGCTCGATTCAAGCGGAACGTATTGATCGCGTGTTCATCTCCCCGGGTGAAAAGGTCTTGACCCGGCGCCTGTCCCTGTTGAAGCTGCGTAATGAACAGCTGATGACAGGGAACAGGGGAGGAAGCCATGCTCACGAAATTCGACGAACTGACATGCCACCAGGTGGCGTCAACCTTCGATCACCCCGGGACGAGCGACCGCGCATGGACCGAAAAGCTCTGGTGCAATCTTCACGACACGAAGGGTGAACTGGTCCTCGCGACCGGATTCGGCGTGTATCCGAACCGGAACGTGATCGACGGCTACGGATGCGTGAACATCGCAAACCGTGAGCAGTACAATATGCGCGTTTCAAGAACGCTCAGGCCGCGTATCGACGAGATCGCCGTGGGTCCCCTCTCATACGAGGTGATCGAGCCCTTCAGGAAAGTCCGGATCGCCATGGGCGAGAACGATTATGGCATTGCCTACGACATCGAGTTCATCGCGACGATGATTCCCGGGGAGGAGGAACCACAGTTCGGGCGGAGCAGGGGGCGCGTCTATATGGATGCGCGCCGCTATGCCCAGCTGGGTCGCGCGAGGGGTTGGATCCAGGCGGGTGGTAAAAAATACCCGGTGGATGAAAA
>CAZKPR010000242.1:4544-5239 GCA_964554685.1 uncultured Leptospirales bacterium
ACTTCTACGCCCAGAGGGACCATTCCTGGGGCATACGCATGGGCACCGGGGCTGCTGAGCAGGGCGTCCAGGCGCCTGACCACGAAAAATTCACGGCGATGATGATAAACTGGCTCACGGTCCAGTTCGCGGACCGCGGCATCTATTGCTACCTCATCGAAAAAAACGACGGGACCGTACAGTTCCTGAGTGGATCTGTCGTGTCCAGAATCGGAAGCGGCAGGAAACCGCTGGGAATTCGGGCTGTTGACCATCGATTCACCTATCATCCAGGCACCCAGCGGATGCAGTCCGGAGAAATGACCTTTACCTGTGATGACGGATCGAAAATCGAGCTTGAGATGAAGGAACTGACCACGATGTATCTGCGGGGGGGCGGGTACGTGGGATACAAGGGATATCGACACGGCACGTGGATGGGCGATTACTGGGAGGACGGAGAGACCTGGAACGTGGGCGACGGCGCCGTGGCCGATGAAGTGCACGGCCTGGACGACACGGTGGTCGAGGTGCGTTGCGCCGGCGATACCGGATACGGAATCATTGAAAACATGATATTCGCGCCCTTCACCAAATACGGCTTTACCGAGTGGGGCTTCAGGCCCGCGTAGCGCTTTTAGTAGGCGTTTTTACCTCGACCAACGAGAGACAGTATACCCCCGATAAGGCTTCCAAGAAGGGGTGCCGTGAGGAGG
>CAZKPR010000243.1:0-5182 GCA_964554685.1 uncultured Leptospirales bacterium
GGGCGCCGCGTCCCGCCGCGTCAAGGGCCCCGCCGTCGAAGAGCTCATCGGGGGGAAGGCAGAGGGTGCGGGCGCTCCTTTTCCGGTAGAGATCGTCGAAGGTTTTTGCCAGGTGGTCCCTCCTGGCCGTGAGTTCCGAAGGCTCGAAAAAAACAACCCTGGCGTCCTCCCTCAGGTAGGAAAGGAGCGTCGAGGACCCCATGGCGGCGGGAAACAGGTCCTCGATGCCGCCCGCCTCCTCCGGGTCCTGGTTTTCCAGGGCCGCCATGACGCGGTCAGGTATCTCCAGGCCGCGGTCACGCGACTCGAGCACAACCCGCATGATCCGGTCTTTTTCTTCCTGGAAGAGGATGATCTCCCGCCTCGGGTAGATGATCGCCGCTTCGACTGCCTCACGTGAGACCTGGCTGGCGAGATCGAACTCCCGTATCGATTCGAGGGTATCGCCGAAGAAGTCAAAGCGCAGGGGATTCTCGTGGGACGGAGGGAACACGTCGATGATGCCGCCCTTGACCGCGAACTGGCCAAAACTGTCCACGCGTTTTTCGCGGGATTAGCCGGTGGAGGCAAGGAGCCCGACGATCTCGTCGAAGGGATACTCGCCGCCTGTGGCAAGAGAGACCCCTTTTTTTTCAAGGAAACCGCGGGGGGGTATTTTTCTCACGAGGGATTCCACCGTGGTCACCACGAGAGCGGGGTTTCCAAGCATCAGGCGGTAGAGGGCCGTTATCCTTTCCCGCTCGGTCTTTTCCGGGGGGGACACGAATTCGTAGGGAAGCGTTTCCCAGGGGGGAAAGGTGAAAAGAACACTTTCGTCCACCATGGCGGAGAGGTCCAGGAAGGCCTCGGTCATCTTCTGGTACTGTTCCGTGACCACGATCATCTGGCCGGGTTCTTCGCAGAAGAGCGACGCGGCGATGAGGGGGAAGGAAGCAGGCGTGACGCCCTCGATGAGCGCTCCCCCCCGCGGGGATGCGAGGAGTTCCACCAGGGAACGGAATTCCCCGGATTGACGGAACGAATCTATGACCGGTTTCAGTATCATCGATGACCCGATTCAAAGATTGACCAGGGCCCGATTTGCGCAAGAATAATTTTTATGCCGTGCGTGCAACGGAGGAAATCATGTTCGAAGGGGCGTGGAGACGCGGGCCGTACATGGAGGCATCCCCGGCGCCGTACCCGGAGAGGGGCGACGCGATCAGTTATAATGCTCCAGGGTGTAGGTGTACTCTTCCAGAATGCGGAGATCGTCCTGCAGCCTCTCGATCTCGCTGATGGTGGTTTCGATCGACACCATCCCGTCGCGGAACGATTGCCGCTCGTGGTTCGTCACCCATTTCATTTCATCGGGATTTCGCTCTTCGAGAAATGACTTGATGCCCCTGACGGATTTCCCGATCGTCACGTACAGCGCCCTGATGTTCTCGAGCATCTCGGCGAGGTAGATGAAGCGCATCACCTTCCTGTCGCTTCCGGCCAGGGTCTCGATGATGGAGCGGCCGCGCTCGTCCATCTTTGCCTGGTAGTAGGTGAGGGAGCGGGGATAGTTGATCAGCTCCTTCTGGTAATTCGTCAGGTTGTCCGCCGCCTGGATGCCGTCGATCTCGAGGTTCCTGAAGATATCCTCGAGCTGATTGCTCTCGGTCTTGTGCTCTTTCAGGACGATGTTGGAATTCCTGATGTTCATGATGATTCCCTTGAGGCGTTCCCTGTGGGTGCGGACAAGTTCCATGGTGTTCTCTATGAATGTCTCGGGGATGAAATCTTCCTCCTCCCTCGCCGCCTCTCCCTCGCTCTCGTCAACGGCGAATGAGTCCTCGCGAGAAACCTCCCCTGCCGTGCGTTTTTTTATGGAAATCCTCTGCCGCAAACCCGCAGCGGTTTTTTCCGGGGTCCTGACGATTTTAATCACCTCGATTTTTCGAAGAGACTTGTTGTACTTGAGTCCGTACATGTTCCCGAGGGAGTCGACGTACCGGTTGTTTAGATCGTACACCGATATTCTCGACGTGTCGATGTCGGATACGTCGTTGATTCTTATAATAAGGTATTTCATGCCTGATCAGAGGTCGTCGCGTGATAGTTCGATCGGCTCATCGAACTGGACCGCCACGTAGGCGTCGCCGTGAACGGCGAATCCCGCCATTCTCCGGGCCACCTCGGTCGGGTTGTTGACCAGGAGCCCGGTCCTCACAATGGTGCCCCGGGGGGACTGCTTCGTTTTCCCCGTCTTGAACTGCATCTGGGCGGGGACACCCACGGAGACCCTTTCACCCGTGATGATAAGGGCGCCGCCGCAGCTGATGTCGGCAATGATACCCTTTGCCTTCATCGGGAAGCCGGAGCTCTTTTCGATTTCATCGGGGTTTCCCCTGTAGTAGCCGAATTTCGTCTTGATCGAACAGGGATACCGGGGATACTTTCTTTTTTCCACCATGGCTTCCTCTCAATGGTATGCTGCGTTGACCGAAAAGTGCCGAATTCATGATACTATATCCCGTGAAATCGGGGTGTCAAGCCATGTTTTGGCAATTTGGGGATTAAATTTTCCTCGACGGGAAGCGGTTCCCATGTGACTATACCGGGACGGCGCCGCCTAAATTAACACCGCCGTAATATTACGGCGATAATTTTATTTACATCGACTTATGTCCCTCGCTATCCTGCCAATGGAGATCATGGGGGGTGGGGAGCGATCGGGGCGATCCGGCATCGCGGAGTCTGCCCCCGGGGGTGGAATTATGAACATCAATACGCGCTTTATCTTTGTCACGGGGGGGGTGTGTTCCTCCCTGGGCAAGGGCATTTCGATCGCCTCGCTGGGGCTCCTCCTGGAGGGGCACGGCTGCCGCGTCTCAATAATCAAGATGGATCCCTACCTGAACATCGACCCGGGCACCATGAGCCCCTTCCAGCACGGGGAGGTCTACGTGACGGAAGACGGGGCCGAAACCGATCTTGACCTCGGTTATTACGAGCGCTTCACGCGGGCCGAGTACACCAGGAAAAACTCCGTTACCACGGGGCAGATTTACCATACCGTGATACAGCGCGAGAGAAGGGGGGACTACCTTGGTCGCACGGTCCAGGTGATACCCCACGTCACCGATGAAATAAAGAGCCGCATCTACCATGTCGCGGCGAGCTATGACCTCGATTTCGTCATGGTGGAGATCGGCGGCACCGTGGGGGACATTGAATCGATACCCTTCCTTGAGGCGATACGCCAGGTGCGCCAGGAGCTGGGGGCCAACCGGGTCCTCAACATCCATGTCACCCTGGTTCCCACCCTCTCCGTAGCGGGGGAACAGAAGACAAAGCCGACCCAGCACTCGGTGAAGGAGCTGATGGAGCTCGGCATCATCCCTGACATCCTTCTCTGCCGCACCGCCAGGCCCCTGACGCCTGAATTGAAGAGCAAGATCGCCCTTTTTTGCAACGTCTCGGAGCGCAATGTCATCTCGGCGGTGGACATCGCCGGTTCGATCTACGAGATACCCTTCATGTTCCGCGATAACGAGTTTGATTCCATCGTCCTGGAGCATTTCAGGATGGACGTGAAACCCCTGGGCATGCCGGCCTGGGACCGTTTCATGGCGTCGCTGCGCAACCCGGAGCGGCAGGTGCGCATAGCCGTGGTGGGGAAATACATATCCCTCCAGGACTCATACCGGTCAATCTACGAGGCGATACTCCACGGGGCCGTGGCAAACGGCGCGCGCCTCGAGGTCGTACGGATAGATTCGGAGGACCTGGAGCGCTCCTGCGATGATATCGCAGGCCCCTTCGAGGGCGTCGATGGCATTCTCGTCCCCGGTGGCTTCGGGGACCGGGGCATCGAGGGAAAAATAGCCGCCGTTTCCCACGCCCGGCGGAACGGGATTCCCTTCTTCGGGATATGCCTGGGGCTTCAGTGCGCGGTGATCGAATTCGCGAGGAACGTCTGCGGTCTCCCGGGCGCCAATTCGAAGGAGTTCGATCCCTCCACCCCGGATCCGGTCATCTCCCTCCTCGAGGACCAGGAGATCGTACTCGACAAGGGGGGAACCATGAGGCTCGGGGCCTACCTCTGCGCCCTTGCTCCCGGGAGCAGGGTGAGGGCCCTTTACGGGAAGGACTCGGTGATGGAGCGCCATCGCCATCGCTACGAGTTCACGAACCGCTATCGGGGCCTCTTCGAGCGCAACGGAATGGTGTTCGGGGGGATCCATCCCCCGGCGGATCTCGTGGAGACCATCGAGATCTCCGACCATCCCTGGTTCGTTGCCACGCAGTTCCATCCCGAGTTCAAATCACGGCCCGTTGACCCGCACCCCCTTTTCAGGGATTTCATGCGTGCCGCCCTTGAAAGAAGCGCGGGGAGAGAACCGGGGAAAAGATGATTTTCCCAAGTTCTCCATCCCCCCTCCGCGGTTCCGGCCGGTGCATTTTTGACACGCACTAAATAGTGGCGCTCCCGATACGCTTTTCACCTCCGAGCGCATAACCCTTCCATGCCTTACACGTTTTTCCGATTTATTCAGTTTATATGCGTGTAATTGTGTCCTGGCGATGAAAGTGCGAAAACATTACAATAATCAGGTAAAAAATATTCAATGGTCAGAGCAAAAAAGTTGACTCGAGGCGCCTAAAGGAATAATAATCATTAGAATGTCATCACAGGAGTATATAACATGAGAAGATATATCAATAAAGTCCTCGCGCCGGTCGACGGCTCTGACGCATCAAAAAAGGCGCTTGAATTGGCCATCGTCATCGCCAAGGAATCCCATGCCAAGTTGACCGTGCTCGAAGTGGTCGAGGAGTTCGGCCCCCTGCCCGGTTTCTACGGGGCCGCCCCCGAAGGTGTCGACAGGGTCGCGTGGCTTTCGGAGCAGCGATTCGAAAAGGTGCATCCGATGCTGCACGACGAGAACGTGGACTGGGACCGCATGGTGGTCGAGGGTTACCCGGCCGACAAGATCTGCGAGATCGCCGAGAGCGGCAACTATGACATGATCGTACTTGGCAGCAAGGGCCGCTCCGCAATCGGGAGATTTCTTCTCGGTTCAATATCCGACAGGGTGGTCCATCACGCTCCCTGCAGCGTGTGCATCGTGAAATAGTGATGATGATTCGCCTTACACAATGGGCACTCCATCCAACCGCGCAATGAACGGCCCGGGATAACTTTTTTATC
>CAZKPR010000244.1:0-5177 GCA_964554685.1 uncultured Leptospirales bacterium
AGTAGCATTTTGGGCCCATAGCTCAGTCGGTTAGAGCATCTGACTCATAATCAGGGGGTCGAAGGTTCGAATCCTTCTGGGCCCACGGCAACGAAACAGCGCCAAGGCAAGGATAAATCGGTATGTATGCGAGAGTTGAAATAGCCGGCAAGCAGTACAAGGTTGAAAAAGACGCAACCGTCAATGTCGACAGGCTCGATACAAAGCCGGACGAGAAGCTCGTGATTGACAGGATACTCCTCGTGGCGAATGGAGAAGACGTGTTGATCGGACAGCCGTATCTGAAAAACGTCACCGTCCAGGCGAAGGTGTTAGCCGAGGAGAAGGGTGACAAGGTCCGTGGAATAAAATTCGGGAAGCGGAAACGCCATACGAGAACCCTCGGTCATCGCCAGACCTATTCCCGTATACTTATAAGCGACCTCAAGGTCAACTAGTTCACGGGTGATAACCGTCACGCTTACCAATGTCGAGTACGCGGAGGGAATTACCTTCGCTGACTCAGAAGACGGCTTGATTGCCGTGACGGTTAAGGGGCATGCGATTCCGGGCGACTCGAATAGCGATGTCAGCCCGGTCCTGACGCCTGGCCTTAAAAAAGGTGAGAACCTGATTTGCGCGGCGGTATCATTCGCGGCCCTGAACCTGCTGAGATCAACGGCGATCATGGCAGGCATACGGCCCGTGTATGAGACTGAGAATGGCTTCATGAGCATGTCTCTGTCTCTCCGTGGGCTTGATGAGGGCCAGATTAATACCCTTGCGGTTCTGCTGGAATCTTTTTTAATCGGGATGCTCGATTTACAGAAGGAGAATCCCGGTTTCATAGAGATACAAAAAGTCTTGGATAAAACGTAACGGCTCTGCCGTGTCGAAGTGAAAGGAGAAGTACCATGGCACACAAAAAGGGCGGCGGATCGACAAGAAACGGCCGTGATTCCGAGTCAAAACGCCTCGGTGTTAAACGATATGGCGGGCAGTTGATTCGTGGAGGCACGATTATCGTGCGCCAGCGAGGGACCCGAATTCATCCCGGTAACAACGTGGGCAGGGGCAAGGACGACACGCTTTTTGCCCTGATCGACGGCATCGTCACATTTGAGCGGCTTGATAAAAAAAGAAAAAAAGTATCCGTGTATCCATCAGCCTGAGGCGGGAAGGCGTTGAACACAACCGAGCCAGATCGCGTATTTTCCAATACGCGATTTGTTGTTTTAACCGGGGCCGTCCTGCCTTCGCCGCGTGACGCATTTGCAATCCGTCATGCGCCCCTCGGATTTCCGCAGAGGATTACGCACTGTGCCACGATTCACCGACACCATAACAATACGACTTAAAGCCGGCAACGGCGGAAGGGGTGGGCTCTCCTTCCACAGGGAAAAGTACATCCCGAAAGGGGGGCCTGACGGCGGTGACGGGGGGAGGGGAGGCGATGTGTATATCGAGGCTGATGGAGGCTATCACGCCCTGTCGCATCTCTTCAAGGACCGGCTCTACAGGGCACGTAACGGCGAGCCCGGAACGGGTGGCAACAAAAACGGCAGGGACGGCGCCGACCTCATCGTGAAGGTGCCGCCGGGGACCCAGGTCATAGATGATGAAACGGGGGATATCCTGGCCGACCTCGTCGCCCCGGGCTCGCGCTTTAAGGGGGCGGCGGGTGGCATAGGAGGGAAGGGGAACGCATTCTTCAAGTCATCCACCAACCGTACACCGCGCTTTTCACAGCCCGGCCTGGCCGGGGCGGAGCTACGTCTTCGCCTTAATCTTAAGCTTATCGCGGATTTCGGACTCGTGGGCCTGCCCAACGCGGGAAAATCAACGCTCCTGTCGAAAATCACCAACGCGAAACCAAAGATCGCAGATTATCCCTTTACAACACTTGTTCCAAACCTGGGCGTACTGCAGAAGGATGACGGTACAATCTACACGATAGCGGACATACCCGGAATTATCGAGGGCGCCCATCGCGGGCAGGGGCTCGGCCTTTCATTCCTGCGACATATCGAAAGGGTCAAGGCGGTGATTTTCATGATCGACGTGACGGAGGACGATCCGGCCTATGCATTGCGTCTTCTCAGATCGGAGCTTGCCACCTACAACGAAATGATGATAAAAAAACCATACTACATACTGCTAAATAAAGCGGACCTCGCTGACGAAACAATGGTAAGGGACAGGTTGCTGCGCATGGGTGACGGAAACGTCCTTGCCATCTCCGCTCAAAAAGGCACGAACATGGATAAGATCGAGTCTATACTTGATATGCTCATGGAGAAAGGTGATGCCGCGTAAGAGTCTCATGAAAGGCGTACGGCGAATCGTCGTCAAGATCGGGTCATCATCTCTCACCTGCAAGGGAGTGCTGTCAGGGAGAAAGATATCCTCTCTTGTCACGGACGTTGCGGGCCTGGTCGAGCGGGGATACCAGGTTTTAATCGTCTCGTCGGGCGCCATTTCGGCGGGCGCGGGCCTCGTCGGGAAATCAATGAGGCATCTCACCATTCCCGAGAAGCAGGCCATGGCCGCAGTTGGTCAGACCATTCTCATGAACGAGTACCGGAATAAATTCAACAGAAGGGGCATTCGCGTTGGGCAGGTGCTTCTCACCGAGGACGACGTGAGGCACCGCACGCGCTTTCTCAACGCCCGGCATACCCTCGAGGCGCTGCTCAAGCTCGGTATCGTTCCCATAGTGAACGAGAACGATACCGTCGCGGTAAATGAGATTCGGTTCGGAGATAATGACATGCTCTCGGCCCACGTCGCGAGCCTGGTCCACGCGAACCTCCTCGTGCTTCTCACCGACATCGACGG
Source organism: uncultured Leptospirales bacterium (assembly GCA_964554685.1). Taxonomy (GTDB): domain Bacteria; phylum Spirochaetota; class UBA4802; order UBA4802; family UBA5550; genus RBG-16-49-21. The sequence continues at coordinate 2,818 of CAZKPR010000244.1, forward strand.
TTTTTACATGCACCTTGACGACCCCTCCCCGGTGGAGGAGGTTCGGGTCATTGACGACGATATTTTGCGCAGAGCCGGCGGCGCGGGAACCGCCTATGGCACGGGCGGCATGCTTTCAAAGGTAAAGGCCGCCCGCATCATGATGCAGTTCGGCGAAAGAATGATCATCGCACCCTCCCGGCGGAAGTTTGTACTGAACCGCATCATGGACGGTGAAGTAATCGGCACCCTCTTCGTGGGACGTGACCGCCAACTCTCGGGAAGGAAAAGGTGGCTCGCGCTCCGCAAGTCAGTGGGGATCATACATCTGGATCACGGAGCCGTCAACGCCATATGCGAGGGCAAAAAATCCCTCCTTGCCTCGGGTATCACGGGCATAGAGGGATCGTTCAGCATGGGTGATATCGTTGATCTTTCCGACCCAGACGGAATATTGATCGGCAAGGGTATCACCAACTACGGTTGCAACGAGTTGATGCTGATAAAAGGGAAGAAGAGCGCCGAAATCAAGAAGATTCTCGGGGAAAATATTTTCGGCGAAACGATCAACCGCGACAACATGATAGTCTATTAACAGGCGTGTTCTTCCGCCTATGTGCCCCATCACAACCGGTAGAGTTCGAGAACCGCCTCCACGAGCCCGTCTATGGTGTGTTCCTCCGCGACCCGCTCGACAAGATATCCATGGTCCCGCGCCGTCCGGGCGGTGACCGGTCCAATGGCGACACAGCGCGGTGATTCCTTCGCATCATCATTTCCGCGTCGGTAGAGGGCGTCGAAGTTTTTAACCGTCGAAGAGCTGGTGAACGTGACGAGGTCGAAAGCAATTTCCCCGGGGAGGATGCTTTCATCCATGACGGTCCGGTACGCCACGAGATCATCCACGCGGGCGGCGCCACCCGCCCTCAGGGCATCCGCCATTTCCCTTGGCGCGATATCGGCCCTCGGAAGGAGAAACCGTTTATCCCGGATTTCACCCCGTTCATCAAGGGCACTGACCAGCTCGTGGCTTATGAATCGCTCGGGAACGAGATCGGCGATGACACCATGGCTTTTCAGGTGGTCCGCGGTGGCGGTTCCAATGGCGCACACGCGGCACCGCGCAAGGCTCCTCGCGTCGAGTCCCTGGCCATGCAGTGCCTCGAAAAAGAAACGGACCCCGTTTACCGACGTGAAGACGATCCAGTCGTAATCCTTCGATCTCCCCGCAGCCTCCCGGAGGGGAGCACTATTCTCAGGCGGGAGGATTCTTATTGACGGTGCCTCGATTACCCTCGCGCCGAGTTCTTCAAGCCGCGCGGTCAGCTCCGAAGACTGTTCCCTTGACCTTGTCACGATTATCGTCTTGCCGAACAGGGGGCGCTTCTCGTACCAGGAAATTTTCTCCCTGAGGGATACCACGTCGCCTATCACGATTATGGAAGGGGGCCTGATTTTTTCAGCCAGTGACCTATCCACTATGGTTTCCAGCGTGCCCGTGACCGTGTGCTGTTGGGGTCCGCATCCGTTTTCAATCACCGCCGCGGGCGTCGCGGCATCAAGGCCGTGACGCGTGAGCTGCTCAACAATCAGGGGGAGGTTTTTTACACCCATGAGAAAGACAAGTGTCTGGACACCAGTGGCAAGGCGGTCCCACCGTATGTCGGATTCCGTTTTGCCCGGCTCCTCATGGCCGGTAATGAATGCCACGGATGAACTGTAACCCCGGTTCGTGACCGGAATACCCGCCGATGCCGGCACGGAGTATGCGGATGAAACGCCGCTCACGATCTCGAAGGGTATGCCCGATTCCGCGCAGTGGAGCGCTTCCTCGCCGCCCCTGCCGAAAATGAAAGGATCGCCGCCCTTGAGACGAACGACGATCGTGTCGTCAGTGCATTTCCTGACCAGGAGCTCGTTGATCTCTTCCTGTTCCATGGTGTGCGAGGATCCGCTCTTCCCCACGTAAATCTTCTCGCATCGTTCCGGTGCGAATGAGCGTATGATCCTCTCGTCCACGAGATTGTCATAGATAAGCACGTCGCATATTTCAAGCAGGCTCTTCGCGCGGAGGGTGAGAAGACCTGGGTCCCCGGGGCCTGAACCGACGAGATAGACTTTTCCCCTGCCGCCCATCACGGAAGCACCTCTCGCGGGATCATGCCCCTCGAGTCCGCTTTATGAACATCAGGTCGCATTGCCGTAGATTTCTTCAAGAATTTTCCTCCCTCCCATCTTCATGAGTGTTTCAGCAACGGATGAGCCGATCTCAGCGTAGCGTGTCCTGCTTCAGTACTCTTATTCAGGAAATAAGGTGCCCCAGTAGAGGGACGCCACAAGAGCGGTAAAGTCGATGGCGTATCCTTTAATCCGCGCTAGCC
>CAZKPR010000245.1:0-5166 GCA_964554685.1 uncultured Leptospirales bacterium
CCGGGTTCCGGGGCCGATGATCAAAAGGTGAGCATCATATCAGGCGACTCCGTTGTATCACTTGATGACAGCGAGGTGGTGCTCGCCCGCGGAGGTGACGACAAGCTCCAGATGACCGTCAATCGCGGAACAGCCCTGCTTCAAACAGGGGATACGGAACAGCTCGTCCTTGAGAATCAGGAAGTCAGCGCGGGAGATGATGAAATCAGGATCGCTGACCTGGCCGTTCGTCTTATTGCCCCTGAAAATAACCGTCATTTCCCTCTGACAGGCGATACCACACCCGTTGATTTCTCATGGGAAACCCTGAGGGGAGCCTTCAGGACAACGCTCGAAATCGCCGGTTCCATCACGATGAACGATCCCGTCACAAGCGTCCAGGCAGTGAATGGGAAAGGCAGGGTCCTTCTTCCAGACGGGGTATATTACTGGCGTGTCATCGCGGTCAACGCCGCCACAAAGAAAATTGAAACGAGTGAAACCCGTCGATTTGTAGTGATGAACACGAGACCCGCGAATCTCCTCCTGCCCGAGAACGGAGCGGTTATCAGGTACCGCGACAAGGCGCCTCTGATCAACTTCGCCTGGTCAGGAAGCGAATCGGCATCCGGTTATACCATTGCCGTGTCAAAAAATCCTGACATGTCCTCACCCGTCATCGACACGGCAACATCGGTAAGCCGCGTATCGCTTTCGGTTCCCGGCGAGGGATCTTATTTCTGGAAAGTATCCATCGTGCCCGACTCGGAGCAGATTACCAATAAGATTGAATCCGCAATACATAGATTCAACGTCGTGAAGACCGAAAGGCTCGAACCTCCCATACCACTGGCGCCGCTCGACGACAAGGCGATACACGCTGCCCTCGTGGAACAGAAGGGGCTCACCTTCAGCTGGCGGGTCGGGCCGGAAATAGCACAAACGGAACTGGCCCTTGCGAAGGACCGCGAATTTTCCCGAATCGTTGAGATGAAAAATGAAACACGCACCCTGGTAAGCCTTCCCGGCCCCCTTGAGGCGGGCCGTTATTATTGGCGCCTCAGGGGAGTCCTCGGCGACGGAACCCGTACCGACTTTTCATCAATCAGGTCTTTTTCTATCGTCACTGAGGGCCGCATCGGACTTATTGAACCGGCAGACATGTCGGTTATTCCGCCCGGGGAGGGGAAAGCAACCACCGTGCGCTTCACCTGGTCAGATACGGGACTGGAAGGCTCCTACCTGCTGAAAATTTCTCGGGATAAGAATTTTTCCGCGCTATTCAAGGATTCGACCATAGAAGGAAACACCACGGAAATCGATGGTTTTGCCGAAGGTGACTATTTCTGGAAGGTCTCCCAGGCCAATGAAAAGGGTGAAGAAATCATGGCGAGCAATGTGTTTACATTCGGTATCGCAGGTGAACTGGCGAAACCCGGTGTAATAACGCCTCAGGGCGGCAGCACCATTGACATGGTTCAGAGGGACGCTCTTGACTTCTCGTGGAGACCGGTCCCGGGAGCAAACCTCTACCGCCTTTCGCTCTACCAGGTCGTGGGAGGAACCCAGCGTGCCGTTGCGAGGATCGAAACCAGAAATGTCACTTACAGTCTCACGGACCTGAAAAAACTAGACGTTGGAAATTTCGTATGGACAATCCAGGCCATTGAATCCTATGCTGGAACGAACAGGGTTAAAAGAAAAAGCGATGAAGCGAGAATCCCCTTCAAGATCACGCTCGGCATCAAGAGCGACCTCAAGATAGACGCCCCGAGCATGATAAAAACGGAGTGAGCTCATGAAACGCATCCAATTCCCAGTTATTGTGACAGCACTCATCGCCGCGACGCTTGTACTGGCCACCCCATGGGCAACCGCCCAGGAGGAAAACGCAAAAAAATTCGTCATACGCTGGGAATCGATAGAGGGCATCATTCGATACACCGTGCAGGTTCGTGATTCAGCGGGCTCTCTGGTCGTTGATAAAACAATCGACACGAATTATGTTGAACTGCAATTGATGCCTGGCAGCTACAGCATTCGAATTGCCGCGATCAACAAGTTTGAAAAGTTGAGTTTCTGGACGGATTGGAAGGACATCAAAATCTCGGATCGGAGCACAGGAAAATTCTTCAGCACGGCGTATCCCGCACGAACGGGCTTCGCGATACGCGGCGGTGTTTCCTACAATATGTTCCTGCCCCCCTGGAGCGGCAGGTACAAGAATTCGACCTTTTCAATGACACACCTCAATTACAACGGCGTTTTCTCATTCCAATTCGGCAACTCAAAATTTATTGATGCAAAAAATTTTATTCGATTCATGGGAATCGAACTGGAGATGAGTTACGCCAAGTACAGCGGCAAAAAAACCCCCACGTTCACATCACGGCTCACGCATATTTCCGGGGGAGCAAACATATCGTTATCGACACGCATGGATTCGGTTATTAATTTCAGCGTCCGGGTAGGCGCAGGGGCGACACAGTCGGCCCAGTACTTCACGAAAAAGGATATCACGGGGATACCCTACAGCCAGGATACAATACGATCACTTGACCCCTACGCCAAGGCGGGAGTTTCAATGGATCTCTCCTTTCTCTACGCCATGACCGCAACTATCGGGACTGATTATATTGTGACCTTCTACAAGGACCAGATCATGCAGCAGTTGCGTTATTATGTAATGGTAGGAATTAGATTTTAATCGGTACCATCGGAAGAATCAACCCGCACCCTGGATCCCGGGACACCATACAGAATATTACTCACAGGGATTCCATTTTTCCCCGTACAATGCCGAGAGAAGAATCCCGGTGACGTGATGTGACCTGATCAGTAATTCACGATCCGCTGCCGGTGGCGCGACGCGCATGAATAGCATGTACTCGCTCCCGTACCTGGATGCAAGCGCGGCGTAGCGGTCCATCTGGTCCATGAGCATTTCGCAGGCACGTCTCTTCTTGTAAAGCGAATCGTATAATGTATCGCAGGTCCCGTATTCGCCAAAGAGCTCCACGATGAACGCGACGCCATGATGGAGTAGCTCGTCAGAGATGGAATCATCGGGGAAGAGGAGCGCATAGGCCCATTTCAGGTCACGGTCACGGGAGGCCGATCTGGTGTATCGAGCGTGTCTCACGATGATCCGTGACTCGATGTGGCGTCGTTGTGTTTCGTTATTCCCTACAATCGGAATCCCGGCAATGGGCACCTCGACGGACAGCTTCATGCGCCTAACAAAATTTTCCCATATGCGAGGGTCTCGCGTTTCTTCCGCGCGATATCGTGTGCCATTGATGATGAAAGCCGGCGACCCGATGGAGGTGCTCACGATCCGTATGATGTTCTTAACCGCTTTATCGGGGAGGCCCCCCGGGGGGATCATATGTTCGACATCATGCACGAGGGTCCGGTCGGGAACAAAAACAAGGTCTACGACGCCGTCCCCGTAAAGATCGGGATCCGATATCAGGAGAAACAACTCCTCATCCGATTCCACGCCGAGACATGATCGGGCGAATTCAACGACATCATCTCCAACGATTATGCCGGGTTCAACTCGGGTGATGATATGCCGGGCGATTATGTCCGCCGCATGATCCATCGCATGCGTGGTCAGGACCACCGGTAGGTTTCGGCTTCGCCATCAACCAAACGGGCAAGGCATCCAAGCCGGAACAGGCGGTCAATTTCATGCGATGCGTGTTCCCGCTGAACCCCGGCATGTTCCGTAATGAAATCGATGAAATGCTCCATCCCGCCGGGGTTTGAACCATTGTTCCGGAAATTTTCAACGATTTCTCCGTTTATCAGCCTTGAACAGAAATCGAAGGATTTAATATTATTCACCATCTTCTCGTTTTCAACGCTTATCGATTCGCCCCTTTCGCTTCTTTGCAGGATATTCCTTATCAAGCCGTTTATACCGTCGTTGAACTCGTTCACGATCCTGTCAACTTCCTGGTGTGGGAGCAGTACCGATTCGCACACAGACTGGTTCGCATCATACCGGTCCCAGTCGCTCGTAAGGATCCTCATGCCGTATTCATCGGCCTTTTCCCTGACCTCGGTGCCCGGGAACGGGGCGAGAATATGGAAGCCGTAACTATTGCATAGATTCCGCGCGAACTCGAGGGTTTCACGAACGGTCTCGGGAGATTCTCCGGGGAGGCCCATGATGTACGACGCCATGGGCACAACTCCGGTTTCCCTGCAGAGGCGTATTGCCTTTTCAATTTTCTCCAGGGTTGTCTTTTTCTTCACACGGTCAAGTATCTCCTGGTTCCCGCTTTCAATCCCAAAACAGAGCATGGTGCACCCCGCGCGACGCATTGTTTCGAGGAGTTCCCTGTTCACGGTATCGACCCTCGCGAAGGCGGTCCATTCCTGGTGTATCCCGCGACGCAGGATTTCTTCACAGATCGCTATACACCGCTTCCGGTTCGAGGTAAAGAGATCATCGACGATATTGATCTGTTTGAACCCTTTTCCTGACAGCATCTCGAATTCATCGACGACCCGCTCGACGCTGTAGTGGCGCACCCTTCTGCCGACCATTTTCGAGCCAACGCAGAAAATACACTCGTAGGGGCATCCCCTGGACGTGATCATGTTCAGGGGCAGGCCAAGGGCCTTGTACTTGCTGAGCTGAACGAGATGCCGCGCGGGATATGGGAGTATGTTTATATCAGGTATGAACTCCCTGCTCTCATTATGGATTATATCATCCCCATTCCTGAATGAAATACCCTTGATGGATGAGTATTCCTCACTTTTCCCGAGGTGCTCCAGCAGCTCAACGGTTGTAATCTCCCCTTCCCCCCTCACGATTACGTCGACATGGGGCCAATCCGCGAGAATTGCCTGCGCATCGAAGGTGACATGGGGTCCGCCCATGACAATGGTCGCGTTTCCGGATGCTTCATGGTAATCGGCAAGAATGCGAAGTGCCGTATTGATGTTCATCGTTACGCCGGTGGAACCGATCATGTCGGGGTCGAATTCGCGCAGGGATGCGCGTGCACGTTCAGCGGAATATGGGTTGACGATATAATCGTCAATCCTGACGTCATAACCATTCTGTATGAGATAGGCCGCAAGGGACATGAGTCCGAAGGGGGGGGATGGTGATTCCTCCATCGGATAGGGTGGGTTTACCAGAAGCACCCGTTTTTTCATGCCTTT
>CAZKPR010000246.1:0-1866 GCA_964554685.1 uncultured Leptospirales bacterium
AGGAAGGCGAAGAGGAGCACGATCTTCCTCTCCGATTGGCTCCCCTGGCGCATCTGCATCACGATGCGCACCGCCGGGGCCGCGATGTATACCACGGGCACGAAGACGCTCGCGGTGAATATCGCCCGGAGCATGAGGTGCCTGTTGTTGTTCAAAAGCTCATACACGATCTCGCGCTGGACGTTGGGCGTGTAGAGAAAATAAGGGATCATGTAGAGCCCCACCACCAGGAGGGGGATGAAGTGGAGCACGTCCCGCCGCCGGAGCCGCTCCTTGTCGCTCGTGACGCTCAGGAGATAAAAATAGAGGAGTGGCCCCAGGGAGAGGACCACGGGGACCTGGAAGAAAAAAAGTATCGGGTAATCGTACACCCTCTGGGAGTGAAGGAGGTAGAGCGAAAAGGTGATGAACGCCATGAGGGCCAGGATCAGGGCCAGGACGGCATTGCGAAAGAAAAGGGGCCTCACCAGGAGCCCCAGGGCCATAACCAGGGACAAACCTGCGGCAAAGATGATGATGATATCGGTTATCGGCATGTCAGGTTATCACTGCCCGCGCAATCTCCGTGGACCGGGAAAATGATACAATCGGAAAATCCGTGAAAATATGCAAGAAAAATACTCCCGGAGAGGCCTTTCCGGGATCGCACGGGGCGAAAATGCCGTGAAAAGCCTTGACGCGGCGGGTTAACGGGATAAATTCTCGGTGTTCGCCCCCGCGGGGGACCGTGACGATAACCGCGCCGCCGCGTCGGCGCGAACGGGGTTGTGCCCATGAAAGGGCGGTCCGCGAAGACCGTGCCCATCAACTGGATCGGCGACACGGAACGCTACATCCTGGTGCCCCGCCTGGTGCGGAACAGGGTGGTGAAGCGCCCGAAGCGCCTGGTCAAGGTGAAGGGGAACTGCTACTTCACCCTGGGGGTGGCCCACGGTCTCATCGACTTCGTGTACCGCGCCGTGACACGCCTGGGCCTCCGGGACCGGAAGCTGATCTTCTCGCGCGGCTCGGTGAAGAGCCGCGGACGCCCCACCTCCAACATGGTGGAGGTCCTGGAGCTCGACTGGGATCTGGGAACCTCGATTATCATACCCCTGAAGCGAAACTACCGCGACCGCCTGGATTTCGTCGTGGCGGGAAAGAAGCACTCCCTCCGCCTCATGGAGATCATGACCCTCTCGGGGCTCATGCGGCTCACGCACCCTGGGAAATCGGAGCTCTGGCGCTCCGCCCGGGCCGCGGCGATCCTGGCCCGGGGTTGGAAGGAGCTCGAGCGGCCGGCACCCCCGACGGTGCGGCGGGGCCGCTGAAGGCCGCGACTATATCCAGCCGAGTCCGCCGGCGAAGATGCCCAGCAGGAGGGCGTTGACCAGGAAGAGTGACCCGATCACCAGCCTCTGGATCCGCGGCTCCCAGTCGTGGCAGTACATCGATACCACCCAGAAGGGTATATAGACCGCCACGAAAACCGTGAGGGCTCCCCACCAGGGATAGACCCATATGAAGGCCGGCGTGCGGGCCAGGAAGATCTCGAAGACCGAGAAGAAGGCCGCGTTGACGATGGCGATGAGGAAGCGGTTGTTCACCCCGAGGATCTTCGCCTTCGGGTCCGCCGGGAGAATCTTGCTGAAGATGAGGCCCGCCACGGAGAACATGAGGCTCAGTTCCACGCCCACGCCCACCAGGAGCAGGAAGGCCGTGCCCGTGGGCACGGTCCAGAGGGCGTGGCCCGTGACGTGCTGGATCAGGGCGTTCCCGATCTCGAAGAACCAGTGAACCATGTAGAGGGAAAGCCCCGCTGCCACGCCCTTCCAGTTCCCCTTCGCGATCTCGTTGAAATAGATGTATACCACGAAGGCCAGCATG
>CAZKPR010000246.1:1876-5142 GCA_964554685.1 uncultured Leptospirales bacterium
ATTGTTTTTACCCCGTATGGCATCCTTGGGTTAACGGAACAATGGAAATTAAAAACGCTCCTAAGTTTATGCAATGCCTGTTAGGTAGCGCCTGGATTGTTCAGCATACCCCCCTCCTTTTGTGTCTGATTGCGATCATCCTACACGGTTGTTCCGCGAGTGGCAAGAAAAAAAGCGTCTCATCCGATCAATGAGAACAGCTCGGACTTCGCGGCCCGTTTATCAAATGTGATCGTTGTTACACATCCCGATTCCCTTGAAACCAGCCCGATAAAAAGGTCCTCAAGTCCTATTCTTGTTTTCCTACCCAGAATAACCAGGTCCTGGAGCACCTGAATCTTCTCAAAGGATAGAACGGGCATAAGCGTCAGGGCTTCCAGAGCGTCGAGAATCTCGCTTCTCGTATATTCGTACACGGAACCGAGGACGTAGAGAATCTCAAGAAGCACGGGGTCCGTAACGAGAAATGCTTCGCCCTTCTTTTCGGCCCCGAGAAGAATCGATCTGGCTTTTTCTCCCTGCCTGGCATCATCATTAACGAGAAATCGAATGAGCACATTGGTATCAATCGATTTCATCGGTTGCCGTCCCGCATCGCGTCCTTCAATTTTCCGGCAATCTGTTCATCGGAATAGGCTTTCCGGTTTTTCCTGTACAGCAGGCCGAACACATCCGACACCGATCTCGATACCGGCACCAGCTTCACCTCGCCGTCACGCAGGATAAAATCGACCGTATCCCCGGTTTTCAGATTCAGGCTGTTCCTCACCGTTTTCGGTATTGTTATCTGCCCCTTGCTGGTGATAATCGAGCGCGGCATCGTTCGTCTCTCCTTTGAATTATTCCTTACATAAGGTAAGGAATAATTCGTACCGTGTCAACCTTTTTTACAGGCAGGGTCTGATGACGGCGATGGTGGATTTCATGACGATCCTTTCCCGGCCATTTTTCCTGCGGAAATTGCCAAGCCGGGAAACTTGTCAAGAAGGACGCGATCTTCGGTCATGCACCTGACGCCAAGGCTTTTCGCCAGGGCGATATACTGTGCGTCATAGGCGCTGATGTTGCTCTCGACAGATAACCGAAGCGCGGAAACATGGTCAACCGGTTGCTCTTTTTTACGAAACAGCCTGGCAGCATTTTTCCAGATATCCTCAGCCTGGGGAAGCGACAGAAGCTTTCGGCGCGTGAACGTGGAAAGCACGTTGAGAAATTCATAACGCCACAGCCCCGGGACCAGCCAGGCGGGGTCTCTCTCCCGCGCCCTGAGCACAAGGTCGGTCCTGTCCCCCTCGATGAGGCTGTAGACGATGATGTTGGTGTCCACGACGATCATTCCCGTCCGTCCCTGATGGCTTCCGTGAGCATGGCGCGCGTGATTTTTTTCGCCGCCCTGGCCGGCTCCGGGAACTCAACGGGAGACAGGTCCAGGGACTCCTCAAGGATGACGATGGCCTCCTGCATCATGGAGCGCCGGTGCCTTTTGGATTCTTCTTTCAGGCGTCGATGAAGCCTGGCGGGAATGTTCTTAATGAGCAGAGACGGCATGGGTTCCTCCGTGATATAATTTTGATATAAATATTATACCATTTTGGTATTTCGTCAAGACGTTTTTTCCCGCACCTTCTCCAGATCCGCCAAGTCCCACTGGAGGTCCATCTCCCGGAACATAGCCTCGGCCTTCTCGAGGCATTCTTCCGGGGAGAGGCCCAGGCGCTTGATAATCCCCCTCCCGCATCCGGCACCCTCCCCCTTATTAAGGGGGAGGGCCGGGGTGGGGGATGTGTCGATCAGTGCGAGGTCTTCGGCGGGGAGGGTCTCTTCGCGTTCAGGTCATCGGCCATGGGCCTGATGCCCGGATATTTCCTGACCGCCGTGCGCATTTCGAGCGCGATGGGATCGAACACCGCGTCAAACCTCGGGCAGGCGTTGATGACGACGATGGTTGATTTCATTTCCTTATATATCGAACACCTTCGATACTCTTGAAATCGGCATCCTGCGTCCAGAGAATCGCGCCGTGGAGCCGGGCAGTGGTGAGAATGAGGCAGTCGGCCATGGGCAGGCCCATCTCAAAGCTCAACCGCGCGCCCTCAAGGGCGATTCGATCGTCCACCGGTATAACGCGCGCGCGCCGCATGGCGGAGACCGCCTTCAGCGCGTCATTTTCATTTTTCTCATGAAGGAACTTCTTAAAGACTTCGTAGATATTTATCGATGACACGATCAGGTTGTCGGCATCCTCAATCGACGGCGCGAAAAAATCGGCGTTCGCGCCGTCCCTGAAGTATTCGATCCACCCGGAGGAATCGACGAGGTTCATATCCTGTCCCTGTCCCGCTTTACGGCAGGGGTGATGCCCCTGGCGAAACCGCGCATCGATTTGATGTCCCTGACGGGTATCAACTCGATACGGTCGCCGTATTCGATGACATCGAATTTCATCCCCGCTTCGATCCCGAGTTTTCCCCGCACCTCCCTGGGAATCACGACCTGGAATTTCGTGGAAACCGTTACCCTGTTCATTCAATAACTCCCGCGTTTATCGTATTACGATATATGATATCGATAATAAAATCGTAAGTCAACTATTTTTTACCATGGAACTGCGCACCTTAGCCAGCTCCGCCAGGTCCCACTGGAGGTCCATCTCCCGGAACATGGTCTCGGCCTTCTCGAGGCATTCCTCGGGAGAGAGTCCCAGGCGCTTGACAATCCCCCTCCCGCCTCCGGCGCCCTCCCCCTTATTAAGGGGGAGGGTCGGGGTGGGGGATGTGCCGGTAAACATACGCTTCCCCACCTCAAAATACGTCCCCGACAGTGCGAGCCGCGCACCGAGACGCTCGCACTCGTCGATCGACTTCTTCCACCAGAGAAGGGCCCCTCTTCGGTTTGCAAGGTTATTATTTCTTTTATACAGGATGCCAGTCCCTCGCTCCGTGTACCACGCCGGTAATCCATACTTCGGCACCCTCGATACGGTACATTATCCTGTACGCGCCAAAAATAATTTCCCTGCATCTTAGATCGCCGATTTCGGGAATTATTCGTCCGGATTCCGGGAATTCCTGCAAGCGGTCGGTTGCGGAAACCACCCTGTTCACGAATAGCGAGGCATTATCAATGGAATCACGCGCTATGAACGCGGCTATGGCGTCAACATCCTCAAGCGCGGCGGGAGACCAGATTACCTGAGCCATTTCTGAAGTTTCTGTTTCGCTTTTTCATGGGGAATACCGGAGCCTTTTCGTATCTGTTCTTCGCCA
>CAZKPR010000247.1:0-5076 GCA_964554685.1 uncultured Leptospirales bacterium
CCCAACACTCTTTCCCTACACGACGCTCTTCCGATCTCACCGCATCGACATAGAACGGGTCTGCGCCTCCTTTCTGCAAAGGAAAGTGGAGCAGATTCCCGTGATCATTGGCAGCGGGATATGGTACGAGCCCTACACGCTGAGGGGGCGGCGCTTTTTCGGGCCCTATGCCTATTGGGAGAACAACGGGGTAAAGGTCACATGGGAGTACAATACTCCCGCTTATAATTACGTGGAGCACGACTGGTACACCATCGCGATCCCGGAGGACTGGGACCGCGGGAAGAAGCGGAGCGATCCCGTCTACATCACCCGGCCCTACCATGATTACCTCCAGGGGAAGAAGATAACCTTTCTCACGATGGCCATACCGATGTACAGCCCCGGGGGACGCATCATCGGCGTCAGCACCACCGACTGGGTCATCGAGGTCATCCACTCGCACCTCGCCTTCCTGAACGGTTTTTACTACACCCCCAACTCCTTCGTGGTCCTGGTGGACAGCGCGGGCAGGACCATGCTCTACCATTCGGATCGCGCCAAGATCATGAAGGATCTTTCGAGCCTCTCGCCCGGGCTGTCGATCGATCCCTCATCCGTTTCGACACAAAAAACCAGGTTCATGAGGGACATATCGATAGGCGGAAGGACCTACGACGTGCTCGCGCGGCGCACCGATGCCGGCTTCTACTTCGTCATGGCGGTTCCCCCGGGAGAGTCCTACGCCGCCGTGCTCCGCACCATGGGAGTTTTCATCGCGCTCAGCCTTGTCGTCATCGGAGCCATTATCGTCCTGGCGTCGCGCTTCATCAATGCCAGCGTCATAAAGAGAGTCCAGGCCATCAACCGGCGCATCACCGGCATAGAACGGGGCGATTACACGGGAGACATATCCTTTACCGAGCGGGACGAGCTGACGCACATCGCCGATAATATCCGTCACATGGCCGCCACCATTCTTCAGCGGGAAGAACAGCTTGTGGGTCTCCAGCGGTATCTTTCGAACATTATTGAATCGATGCCCTCAATGCTTGTTTCCCTCAACAGAGACGGCACCGTGAGCCAGTGGAACGCCACGGCGGCACGCATCACCGGCGTGGCGCCTGGCAGCGCAATCGGCGCCGTGTTCTGGGATTTTCTTCCTCAATTCGCGCCTTACCGACCCGCTTTCGAAAAGGCCGTTCAGTCCAGTGAGCCCCAGATAATGTTCAGGGAATCGATAACCTTTCGCGAACAGAGGTATTTCAATATTTCCATTTTCCCCCTGACAGGAGACGGGGAGCGCGGCGGGGTGTTCCTCTGCGACGACATCACCGAGGTGGAGCTGAAGGACCTGCAGCTCCGCCAGGCGCAGAAGATGGAGATCGTGGGGACCCTGGCCGGCGGCCTGGCCCATGATTTCAACAACGTGCTCGCCGGCATCATCGGCACGACCTCCCTGCTGAAGTACCGATTCGCCAACAACATCCAGGTGCCGCGGGAGGAGCTTGACGCGGCGGTCGAGACCGTGGACGAAGCGGCGAAACGGGCAGCGGGGATCGTCCAGCAGCTTCTCGTCCTTGCGCGAAAGCATGAGTACACCTTCGTGCCCGTGGACCTCAACGAGTCGGTCGAGCGGGTGATGAAAATCTGCCGCACCACCTTCGACAAGTCGGTCGAGATACAGAGCGTTCCCCGGGACACGCCCGCCCTGGTGCATGCCGATCCCGTACAGATAGAACAGGTGATACTGAATCTCTGCGTGAACGGCTACCACGCCATGACGGTGATGCGGGGCCCCGAGGAGCGCCAGGGGGGCGTCCTTACCGTGACGGTCGATTTCATAAGGGCCGATGAACGCTTCATGGAAACCCAGCCGGACGCCGAGCCGGGCAGGGATTACCGGGTCCTTTCGGTGCGGGACACCGGTGTCGGCATGGAGCAGAAGATAATCGCGAAAATCTTCGATCCCTTCTTCACGACGAAGCTGAAAGGGTACGGGACCGGCCTCGGTCTCTCCATGGTCTACAACATCGTCAAGCAGCACCAGGGCTTCATCAACATCTATTCCGAGCCCCGGCTCGGGTCCTCGTTCAATATCTACCTGCCCGCCCATGACACCCGCGCCGTGACGCATGCGCGCGAGAGGGAGCTCAAGGTACCGCGCGGCTCGGGCCTTATACTCGTCATAGAGGACGAGCCCGCGATACGCAACACCGTGCGCACCATTCTTGAAATATGCGGCTATACGGTTCTTATTGCCGAGAACGGCGAAGAGGGGCTCGTGATCTTCCGCGAACGGCACCGGGAGATCGACATGGTGCTCCTCGACATGGTGATGCCCCGGCGCTCCGGGCGGGAGACGTTCCTTGCCATGAAGGAGATCAACGACGGCGTGAGGGTGCTCCTGGCCTCGGGATTCAGCAAGGATGAGCGGGTGGAGGAGATCATGAACCTCGGCGTCATCGCCTTCATCCAGAAGCCCTATACCATGGAGCGCCTGGCGACGGCGGTGTGGGAGATCATGAACGGCGTGAGCTGAAGAGCGGGGGATCGCGCTTCATGAATGACGGGTTCATTCCCCCTCGATCAGGTTCGGCAGCTCGTCCCTGTCTTCCGGGCGGACCGGGAAATGGGACGCGAGTATCTCGCCGGTTCTCTCGACCGCCCGGCACAGCGCCGCCCCCTGCGTTCCCCCCCGCACGCCCCCGGTGACGATGGACACGATCTCGTCCCACGAGTCCTGGCCGACCTTCTGGTTGATGCCGCGGTCCCCCAGTACCCACACCCTCCGCTCGAAGAGGGACACGTAGATCAGCACCCCGGTCTCGTCGCGGGTGCGGTGCAGGCCGCTTCGGTAGAAGCTTGCCATGGCCGAGGCGCGCACTTCCTCGTCCATCTCCCGGGCGGGGATGAAGAGCCGCCTGAGACGCGGCAGGGCGACGGTGAGGAAATACCCTGCCAGGTAAAGCGGGATCTCCAGGCCCAGGAAGACCCAGAGGTCGCGCGTGCCCGTGCCCGCCAGGGGGCCGATGAAGTACGCCCCCGCCAGGGCGGGAGGCAGCGACAGCGCAAGGGCGCCGATAACCCCGGAGAGGGGATACCGTCCGCTCGAGGATACGACCATGGGTACGATCTCCCCCGATGTCTCCTTTTCGGCTTTTCGCACCGCGTCGGTTATTCTTATCCTGTCCTCTACGGTGAGAAATCCATCCACGAAATTTTTCATTTCATTCCCCGGTATATGTAATATAATGGTTATTGCCCTGCATGCTCTGCGGCAAAGTGCATGAAGCGATGGCACGAATGTTCATTCCCTACCATCCACCTGAAGCGCCGCCCCCGCCGAAACCTCCGCCGCCGCCGCTGAATCCGCCACCGGACCCGCCTATCCAGCCGCTCCCGGAGCTTCTCCCCGATCCCGCAAAGAAGAAGGGCATGACGGTCGGGATGATCAACCCGAGAAGGAATCCCCCGGGAATAAAGAGGAGCGTATGGAGGGAGAAGCCGAAGACAATGCCCGCGATGATCGGGAGGATCACCGCGCCGGTGATCCCTCCCAGGATCCTTCTGATTTTGCCAATGATCCAGATGAAGATAAGGGCGAAGAAGAAGGGTGTCATCGTTTTCCCCGGATCCGATCCTTCCTTCTCCGCGATCCGGCTGGTGACGGCCCTGTATTCCCCCCTCACGGCCTCCATGATGGCGTCAACTCCCTCGGTCACGCCCCGGTCGAAATCACCCGCCTTGAAGGCCGGGGTGATGATACCGTCGATGATGCGGCCGGCGAGGAGGTCCGTGAGGCTTCCCTCCAGTCCGTACCCCACCTCGATGCGGATCCTGCGCTCCTCCTTCGCGATGAGAAGGATCACGCCGTTGTCCTGCTTTGCCTGGCCGATCTTCCACGACTCCGCCACCCTCATGGAGAATTCCTCGAGGACCTCACCCTGAAGCGAGGGAACGGTGAGTACCACAATCTGAGTGGAATCGCTCCTCTCGAAATCGGCGAGCCGTGTCTCGAGGGAGGCGACGGTCCCCTGGGAGAGCATCCCCGCGTAATCGTTGACGCGCCCCTTCAGGACAGGAACGTCCAGCGCCAGGAGCGGCAGGGCGCAGAGGCACGCGATAATTCCGAGGAGGCGGACCGGGAGCTTCATGGCCGTCGCGGCGCCCTAGTCAAAATTCACTTCCGGGACTTTCTTCGCGCCCTCCTCCGCCTTGAAGTATTCCTTCTTTTCAAGATGGAGAAGAAGTGAATTGGTGATACTGTAGGGGAAGCTCCGGATCGAGTAGTTGAAGGCCTTCACCGCCTCGTTGTAGCGCACGCGTGCCACGTTGATCCTGTTCTCCGTGCCCTCGAGCTGGTGCATGAGGTCGCGGAAGTTTTCGTTTGCCTTGAGGTCCGGGTACCGCTCCACCACCACCATGAGCCTCCCCAGTGCGGAGGATATCTCGCCCTGGGCCTGCTGGAACTTCTCCACGGCCTCGGCGCTCCCGAGGTCCTTGGCTTCGATCTTCACCGACGTGGCCCTGGCGCGCGCATCGATGACCGCGGTGAGCGTTTCCCGCTCGTGCCGCGCGTACCCCTTCACGGTCTGCACCAGGTTCGGTATCAGGTCGGCCCGACGCTGGAGCGCCGATTCAAGGTCTCCCCAGGTCCTGAACACCTCCTCCTCCTGCTGCTGCATGACGTTGTAGCCGCAGCCTGCCGTCGCCAGGATGAGCGATATCACCATTGCCAGGCCTATCGATCTTTGTTTCACCATTGGTTTCTCTCCTCGTGGTATCATGATAACGGGAACGGCAGGGCATCCTCCGCATTCCGTTCGCGTTAGTATGGTACTCCACGGGGGAAAATAATCAATACAATTTTCTAACAGGACGCGCCCCTGCGGAATGGCATTAAAGGGGAAACATATCTGTATTCGGATAAAAGATGCTTGATTTGGCGATTTCATGAGATATACTATTTATACCGATGGCCCTTGACGGGGATATATACCATGCACGAGGGCCCGGCCGGTCGGGAAAGGAATGAACGTTTTCATGAACTATGCATGGCGGATTATCCGGGAGCTGTGGCGGCACCTTCCCGCC
>CAZKPR010000248.1:0-5076 GCA_964554685.1 uncultured Leptospirales bacterium
ATCACCCCATGGATATGTCATAGTGCCTTGGCCATCTCTTTTCCCATTATTAAACTGTCCAACATATCTGGCAAATTTTGCCATTTTACTTATATCTGTTTCAGACCACACCTTCTCGCCTAACCATTCTTTTATGGATAATTCCGTTTGTACCCACTCCATCGTCCCATTACCATTTTGACAATCTCCTGACTTACATTTACCCTTTCTAGTGGGATATGTTAAAGTAGCACATGTAGACCACAGGATACATCCCATAATAATAGAAATAAAAATTATTATATTTTTATACCTATTTGAATTCATCCAATCCCCCTTCCAAGTTTTATATAAAAAAATATGTATGTTACCTGAAACTATTATTATACATCCAGGAAAAAGCTCCGTGTTCTGTATATGCCCATGTGACTAAATTTTAAGTACCCTGTCCAGCGTTATTTCTGTTGCAATTTCTGATTTCTTCTCCCCAAATGGTTCAGATAAAACTCATTAGGTCGCCTGGCCCCATTCCGGGTAAAGGCCTTTTCCCTATATGAATAAAAGAATACTCACACCCGCCGCCTTAGCAGAATAACGCCTGATCCAATCCCGCGGGCAACTCCCGATAAGATGGATTATGTCGCATTGCTACATGGTTCCTTTCACGGCTATTTTCCCGTCCTAGGCAGGGACGCTTCCAATTATGGTTACAGCGCCGCCGCAATGTTCCCTCGCCTCCAGCCTGCGGCCACGCCCCCTCGGCTTCCTGCCTCGGGGGCCGCTCGCTCGTCCTCCGCTCGCTGTGGCCGCAGGCTTCCGGCTCGGCGAACATAATCCATCTTATCGTAAGTTGCTGTGAGCCTTTTACGTCGGTGCCGGTCCCTCTACGGAGTCCGGCGGCGGGCGTTTCCGTATTCCATGAAATACCATCCCTAGTAATAACGCGTGTACATCTACTCGTACAATTTCCGCAATCATGTACCACCATGCCGGGCGCCTTTGTCACGCTTCCTGAGGTTTCACGAATCGCGCCAATTCGGTCCTCACTGCGTTCGGCCCGAACCGGCGCCCTCGCGGGTGCCCGGTTCACCTGTTTGCTCCATCCCAACAGTTACGCCCCCGGCGGGCCCCCTCCCACCCTCAAGCGGTAAACACCACTACCCGCGCAGCGTGCGCGCACGCATCGCGGGCAGTGGTGTTTCTTTTCTCCCCCGGGCCCTGGGCAAGGCGGTACACCCGGTGCCCTCCGCCAACCCCCTAATTGTTGAGGGGGTTGTCTTCGGGTCTGGTTTTTCTTCCATCGTTGAGCGGGCCGTCGTCTGCGGGCGTATCATCGTGTGTCTGATTATTGCCGTTGTTTATTTAGAAATGCTTTGAATTCGTGAATAACGTTTAATACCTGGTAAAGCTCTTCACCATTTCGTCTGTAAGGGGTTTTAATCGGGCAGGGAAGGGTAGGGTAGCCGCGAAATCGGGTTACCTGGCGCTATTTCTTTCCCCCGGGCAATATCCCCTGTTTCATGCAATACCGGGCGGCCTCTTTCAGGAACTCGCCGATCTTCATCCCGTGCTCGATGCAGTAGTGGGCGATCTCCTTGTGTTCATCCTCCGTGAGCACCACCGTGGGGCGTCGCACGTCGGCGTACTGGTTCCGTTTCTCGGCCTTTTTCATGCCGAGAGGATCCTTCTTTTGAAATATTAATCAATAAAAAAACGTGTACACGTTAAAATTTAGTATTGACGTGTAGACGTGTAAACGTGTATGGTTTGCACACACCACAGAAACCAGGGAGGTAGCATGAGCGTTCTCTTGAAATCACAGTATGAAATTCGATCAATGGCCGGGGGGCTTATCCATTACCTCGACCTCTACCGTGACATTCTCGCGGAGTCCACGACCTATGCCGGGTTCAGGGGAAGGGCAGGGGGAGGGGAGGGCGGCAAGCGTGAGGCCCTCTTCATCTGCTGGCTTCTCTATCGCGTCTGGGTCGCCAACAAGGTGGCCTACGCCGTCCACTGCGGGTGCCCGGTCAATCTCCGCGAGGATCTCCCGGACGTGATCCCGTACCGGGCTGACCTCCGTGAGCTTGCCGCGGATCTCCGGAGCCTTCATTACAACATCTACACCAACGGCGGCCAGTACTGGCTTGACGATGAGTGGCACCGCCTTTTCCTTTCCATCGCGGAGAGGATCCGCTCCGTCTCGGAGCTTGCCTGCGCGGGAGGTGCCCGATGAACGGCAATTCTTCCTTTTTCAGCCGCGATGATCTCATCTATTCCTACACCAGGGCCCAGGCCATCGCCGACGGCGTCCTTGTCGACGTGAGCGAAACCGCCCGGGAGGCGGGTATACGCTTCCCCGCGGCGGTGACCGCGCGCCTCTGGCACGAGTATATCGTCCCCCGGGAGGATCTCGCCGGCGCCGGCCAGAGCGTCGAGGGCCGCCTCTGGGACGCGCTCTTTCTATTCGCGATCTCTGCGAGGAAGTTTTCAGGCGACACGCTTTTCTACGATGTCCTGTTTCTCATGGAGGAGGAAACGACGGAGAGTGTGTGCCTCAAGGCGGTATGCGGTCCGGGTGACGAAGGGGAGCCGGTCATCACCATCATGCTCCCGGACGAAGATTGAATTCAAACGTTATTTCTTTGCGCGCCGTATCCTGGCGATTTCCTTTTTGGCTTCTTTTACCGCGCGCTCGACTCGTTCTTTGGGAAGCGTTGCCGCAAGTTCGGCGAGTATATCCTTTTTTTGTAATACGCCTTTGCGGCTTTCGGGTCTTTCGTCTGTTCTTTCAAATGGTTTCGATTCGGTTTCATTGTTTGCCTTCCCGTGATCCGTTAAAGGGACAGGTGTAGTTTTAACGCGTCGGTAATTTTCAAAAAGGTCTTGATGGTATAGTTGGCTCCGTTCTCGATGCTGGAGAGTTGCTGCTGCGTCACTTTTGCTTTTCTCGCCAGCTCCTGCTGTGAAAGGCCCTGCTTCTGCCGTTCGCGCTGAATTTTAATCGCGATCTCGGCAAGTTTTTTCTCGTGGAGGTATCCCTCCCGAAATCGGGCGTCTTTGAGCTGCTTTTTCAGGTAGTGTTGATGTGAGTGCATGGTCAACCTTCCAGGTATTTCATATAATCGTTCATGGTCTTGAATCGCCGCTTGAAATCATCGCGGTACTTTTTCGCCTTAACCAGTTCGCCCTTCGGCACGGCGGCTGTTTTCTTAATGAATGAATGTGTCAGTATAATTGATTTCTGGAACACGAAGAAATACAATATACGCACATGGTCTCCTGACAATCGCACCCGAAGTTCATGGATGCCGTCTACAAGGAGGTCGGCATAGGGCCTGGGAAGGGTCGGCCCTTCCTCTTCGAGCATGGTGATCCACGCCAGTACTTTCTGGCGATGATTCGGCGGCAGGCCGTCGAGAAAGTTTCGTATTTCACACGTGCCGTCGATGGCCGTGTAGTGGTAGGCCCGCCATTTGCTCATAGTGCAAGTTACATACTATACTATGTAAGGTCAAGTTATTATTTTTTGAAACGGTGTACCATCACCAAGCGACATAAAGTATCTTATCGGAAGCTATACATATTTAAATATAAATAATATATAATAGTGTAAATATAGTTGAATAATCCTAATGAGACATAAATCGATTGACATTAATTATATAATCATATAACCATGCAATTAATTAAATCATCTATTCGGGGTGCGTCAGCATGGGCATGTCCATAAGCGTGAAGGATGACAGGGCGGAAAAGATCGTCGAGGCCGCCAAGATCAAGGCGGTCAAGGACAAGGTATCGGTCTCAGAGGTGGTGATCAAGCTTCTGGACAAGTGGTCCCGCGGCGAGGTGGAGATCGCCGCCGGAAGGAACAACCGATCAAAT
The DNA here is from genome assembly GCA_964554685.1 of uncultured Leptospirales bacterium. Taxonomy (GTDB): domain Bacteria; phylum Spirochaetota; class UBA4802; order UBA4802; family UBA5550; genus RBG-16-49-21. The sequence goes on from CAZKPR010000248.1 coordinate 3,868, forward strand.
AGGAGCCGTATATGAAAGCACAGAACGTGGCATACCTGAAAACGGAAAAGATATCGAGCAAGCCCGGCAAGGAGGGGAAGACCATGAAGGTGATCTGCTTCGCGTCCAAAAAGGGCGGCGTATCGAAAACCACCTCGGCTATCATCACCGGCCTCATGCTGTCCGAGAAAAAGAGGGTCCTCCTCGTCGACCTCGACAGCCAGAACGCCCTCACCTCCTTCTTCTTCGACGACATCTCGAAGATCCACGGGAAGACCATCCTTGAGGCCATCAAGGGTGAGCTCCTCTTCACCCAGGTGATACAGGAGATCACCCCCACCCTCCACGTCATCCCCTCGGTCCTCCAGTTCGAGGAGATCGACGAGTGGGGGCGCACCGGGAAGGAGCTCATCCTCCGGAAGGAGCTGAAAAAGCTCGAAGGGATGTACGACTACGTCATCCTCGACACGCCGCCGAACCTCCGCTCCGAGACGGTTTTCGGCCTCGTGGCCGCCGACGTCATCGTCATCCCCGCCCGTCTCGAGAAGATGGACACCCGGGCCATCGACTTCACCATCGACAAGATCAACAAGCAGATCCGAGAGGACTTCAACCCCACCCTCCAGAAGATTTACATCCTCCCCACGCAGTTCAACTATCAGAACCGCACGGTGAACGAGCTCGCCCTGGAGACGCTGAAATCGGATTACAAGAAGATGCTTCTCGATATCTCGATCCCCTACACCAGCAAGATCAGCCAGTTCAACTATCTCGGGTTCCAGGACGCCAACGGCCTGAAAAATTTTCCTGAATACCAGGAACTCGTCGAGGTAATAAAATGAGCAAGAAGGACCTGCTGAAAAAGAAGGCGAAGGGGAAGCTCGCCATCGACGCGAAGCAGACCGCCCTGGCGGTCGTCCCGAAGGCGAAGGGAGGCGAACTCAGGCGTCTCACCCTCGAGATCAAGTCGGACCTTGACGAGCTCCGCGACATCGCTGAATGGTGGAAGGCGAAAAAGGAGCGGGCCGCCGAGCTCAAGGAAAACATCATCAAGAAGCTCATGCACGTGCGCAACAACAGGAAGAAGCTCCTGGGGGGCCGCACCTTCGAGGAATACCTCACGAACGACGTCGGCATCTCGAAAGGGTATTTTTACGAGCAGATCCAGGCCTACAATGTCTGCATGAAATACAACAAGCCCGGTCTCTTTAATGAGATCGATCCCTAGGT
>CAZKPR010000249.1:0-5069 GCA_964554685.1 uncultured Leptospirales bacterium
TCATAGCGATCTCCGTTTTTCCATATAAAGGTACCCTTGCCGTTCATGGCGTCGCGTTCCCAGCGGCCCTCGTACCTGTTGCCATTGACATGCGTCAGCTCCCCATAGCCTTGTTTCATGTCGTCAGTGATTTCGCCGACATATTTTGAACCATCTTTTAAGGTTATGGTTTTAACATTGCCCTTCATGAAACACCCTGGAACCATCATGATAGCGAAAAGTGAAACAGTTATTAGAAAGAATGATTGTTTGATCATGGTACTGCTCCTTCTGACATTGCTGTTTGTGCCGGATGACATGCTGAACGATTGTATAACCGGCAGGAACGGGAACGGTTAGCGTCCACTGCACCCCGATAGAACCATATCCCTTCCCGGGAATATTGCAATAGTTTTTTTCATTTTTATCATGGGCGCATCATGCGCTGATTATTTTGGCTGCTTCCGTAAGGAAGTTGCGAAGTTTTCTGGTTATCTGTTCGAGAATAATGGCGGTCTCAATGGATTTTACGAGGGGATTGCGCGCGGTCTTGAGAATGATCGAGGCGGCATGTGACGGGTTCGTCACGGGCAATATCCCGAGATTAACAGGATTCAGCACTGGGTCGACTTTGTCGACCAGACTCGCATGATATGCGGTTGGGTTTACCGAAACAAGCCTGCACCCGGAAATGTGTCCTTCATAGAGCGTGATGCCGAAGTGCGATACAAGAACTCGTGATGCCAGGAGCGCTTCAGCGAAAGAACAGGGCAGGGGAACGGATCTTTTGCTCTCAATAATGCGAGAGTCATCGCCCGCCAGGAGGGCGCAGGTAAGCTCTTCGGGCACCAGTGAGAGAAGGGATTGAACTGTTTCCGGGACTGGCCGAAAACCGCAGTAAAGCGCGACATCGATGGTTTTATTTATAGTCTTTATGTCGATAGCCCGGATCGATGCAGTGAAGGCATGACCGAAGAGGAAAAGATCGCTGCGCGGCACTGTGTCAAGTGGATTCGGGAGGAGGTCTATAGGATGTGTTGCAAGATTTCTTCCGGGGCCGCAGTCATCGACTGCAATGGTGGGAGCAACACGTCGAAGAGCGCTCATTTCCTCGAGCGTGGAATCACGCATGTCTCGAATGAGGAGCGAACTAGCGGAGGGTATCGAATCAACACAACGTGGCCGCAGAGCCGGTGGCAGGAGGTCAACTCCCCCTTTCATCACAATGGATACATCGTAGGCGGTTTCCCCTATGATGAACTCGGCCAGGTTTGCCATTCTCTGGAGGTGCCCGGACCCGAGATGACCTCCGACGCCGGTGATGATTGATATTCTTTTTTGCATCACGCGCTTGAATGGGTCATGGGACGCTGGACAACGCCGCTGTTTATTTCTGTAAGCAAAGGATTCTTCCTTAGAAATTCAATAACCGCGGAAAGGGGAAAGGGTGTTCCCCGATAACAATTGGAGTAGATGATTTCTGCCAGCCTGAAATCTTCCGGTGTATCCACCGTGAGTCGTAAATTCGGGAAAGGGTTGTCAAGACCGCTTTCATGCTGGACGATTGTGAATTGATCGGGCCTTTCCAGAATGTAGGGGGTGACATGCTCCCGCTGGTATGGGCTGTCGCTGTGGTGGAACGCGGCGTCAAGGGCCGTTTTTTTTACGATACCCACTCCGGTACCGAGGGGAAGGTTCGTGAAATGGAAGAGATCGGCGTCTGTTTTAATTGCCAGCTGCACGGTGCGTTCCGCGAATCCAGGGTCGGTGAATGGGTTGTCACCGGTTACGCGTAAAATATAGTCGCCTCCAAATCGATCAGCGGCGAGAAAAAACCTTTCGAGCACGTTTTCTTCCGAGCCGATGAACACTCCGATACCCATCGATTCGGCGAGTGCGATAATGGGGTGATTCTCATCACCGCCGCAGGTGGCCAGGACGCCGCGCTCCGCTCCGCGTATCGCAAGTGTTCGTTCAAAAACATGATGAAGAAGCGGCTTTCCACCGAGTTTCATGAGGGCCTTGCCGGGAAGGCGCGTTGAATTCATGCGGGCCTGAATGATGGCGGTTACGGTCTGTTTCATGGTAGTGCTGCCGCGGGGGACCCTGGGATTTCGTTGGGTGTATCAGGAGTTGAAGGTGTACCACTCATCGCAAGAGGAACAATCGGGAGACGAGGGGTACCTTTTCGCATAATCATTGACAAAGGCTTCACGCCTTCTCTCCCAGATTTCCGAAAGCCTGGTCGTGAGAAGTGAATCCATTCTGCAATCGGCATCCACGTCCTGTTTGCAGAAGGGCACCCTTCCGTCCGATAGAATGTAAAGGTCGCGCTGGAGATGCCAGCAGGGTACGCGCTCAAGTGGTGAAAGGTCGGAGTAGCGGCGGTCGGGAATTCTCCCCAGATATGTGTTCTGTTTCTGGAGAATTACTGGGACCTTCTGTCCTTCCCAGTAATCGTAGAAGGCATCCAGAAACGGCTCTGTTTCATTGATCTTCATGATCTGGACATAGAGCCGCCCATCAGCCGCATCCCTGAGGGAAAGAACGTTGTTGACCACCTCGTCATGGTGGTCCTCTCCATGGATTCCCGCGTAGGTTTTCGGATCAATGCCGTTCAGGTTAATTATTGTGGTGGTTCTTTTCCCGCCGTCCAGGATATACGAGCGGTAGTTTGGACCGGCAAGGATTCCGTTTGTCTCCACGATTATTTGATCAACGAGTGGTGACCGGTGAGCTTCATCCATGAGTTCATAAAAATGCGCATGCATGAGCGGCTCGCCGGATCCACCGAGGCAGAGAGTGTAAGAAAGATTGAATTCATTCATCTGCGAGATGATGCTCTTGAAGAGTTCCGGGTCCATGTCGTCGTGCACTTTTCCGAGGGTGCCGCGGTAGCAGAAAAGGCATTGAAGATCGCACCTACCCGTTAGTTCGATCTCGACATAGGACGGACCAATGTAGAGTATCTCCGGTGAGGAGTGGATACAATCGCGAATCTCGGCGTAGGGGACAATCCCGTTGCGGAGGCGCTGCATATTCTCCATGAGGCGGGCGTCCCTCGGGTTGCTTGAAAGAAAGGAAAGTCTTTTATCACGAATGTCGGGTTCCTTGTAATATATTTCGACATCAAAGTTGTTTATGTTCGATCGGACAACCTGGCCCAGGGGAAGTGTTGTTTCGTTCATGTCGGGTATGGCGGATATAAGCTCTTTTGATACGATCTCGCATGAGAAGCCGGGTGGCAGGTTCTCTGAATAGGTGAATTCTGCGAGGTGACGGAGATGGAGTTCGATCATCTCCTGAATGATTGATGGATCCAGAAATGGTGATTCAGCGATGATCTTGCAGAGATGCCGGGATTCCGTTCTGTCGAAACACTCCTTCCAGAATAGGACGTCGTCATCACCCTGGCGAATGACGCATTCCGTGAGCTTGGATAATTTCCCGGAATAAGATGAAGGTGCCGAATAATAGATTGCACCGATCTGTTCTATGCCCCGAAGTGTGGCGGCGATTGAGTCGGGCAGAAAGACACCCATGAAGGTAAGGGCTTCATCTGATTCCGCGCCGGTGATGTAAATAAGGATATCGGCTTGCACCTGGGCCACCCCTTGCATGCACCTTCAGGCCTGCACATAATTGGGCATAAAGATCTGGATTTCCGACTCCTTTATTCTCCGCCTGACCCACTTTTTGAACTGTTCCGTCAGGCTTTCATTGTACAGTTTGAACATGATAAGACGCTCAACGCGCTCGAAGGTGAGGGGCCTTCGCCCCATAAGTTTCACGATATGGTATCCCATCCCTGACTTGAACACCTGGGACACAGTTCCACGGCCCTGGATCTGGTTCACAAACCCGGCAAAATAGGGTTCCATTTCAGCGAGCATTTTCCAGCCGAGATCTCCTCCCTTGCCCGCGGATTCAGGGTCTTGAGAATGAGCCCTGGCAATCGCCTCGAAGGACGCCCCTGCCAATATCTGAGTGCGCAAATCGGAAATGGTATTGTTCGCATCGCGTTCGGCGGAGAAGGAGCCTCCTCTCGGTTTAATCAGTATATGTTTAACCCATACCTCATCGCCGAGCTTGGCCCTGTTTTTCCTGTACCAGGCAAGGGCCTCTTCCTTGGCGGGAGGTGATACGCCTATGGCAATCGACATCACCTGCTCTCTCATGATCTGGGAACGGATTTCCTCGAAATAATCCTTGAATCGAATTTTCGCGCGGTTCTCAAGAACCACGATGAATTCGTCGATCTGGGCATCCAGTTTTCGGTCATCCATCAGCGAGGCCCCGCTGAGTCGCTTTTCGAGACGATTGATCATTTTCGCGATTTCCTTGTCCCTGGCCTTTTCGTCTCGAAACTGGGGGGCGAAATGCTGTTTCATCATCTCCTCGATATGGCCAAGAACCCGGCGATCGCTTACCACGATCGCCTCGTCCGTGGCAGTCTCGAGCACAAGGGCATCCTCGATGAACTTGTCGAGGATCCTGCTTTTTTCGTAGGAATGACGGCTTCGAGGAACGCTTTTTACTTTGATCAATTGATTGAATTTGCTGTCGATTTCGCTTTCAATTATGGAAAGATCGTTTACGACTGCAATGACACTGTCATAAGGCTCCCAGGACAGGAGTGGGGTTCCCGGCAGTATGCAGAGTGGTAGTGTGATGAAAAATATAATGATCCTTTTCATATCGGCCAGCCGCGTGTCAACAGCGTTCCCCCGTTTTCAGGATAGTGATGATGAGCGGTGAAATATTTTCAAGTCTTCACTTATAACGTGTTCGCAGTAATCGGCAATAATTGCAAGATAAATTTTTCAGGCGTATCCGCCAGCATGGGTTGTAGATTCCCATTATCTCATATTCTTAAACAGCATGTATTCAATACCATCAACAATAGCCTGCCAGGAAGCCTCGATGATGTCAGTGGAAACACCAACGGTGCCCCATCGGTCGGTCTTCCTTTTCTGATCTAAAAGGACCCGCACTGAGGCTCCTGTCCCGCTCTTTTCATTGAGTACGCGCACCTTGTAATCGGAAAGCTGGATTTCGCTTATTTCTGGATAGAATTTTACAAGGGCCTT
>CAZKPR010000250.1:0-5027 GCA_964554685.1 uncultured Leptospirales bacterium
TCTGGTTCCCCGGAATAGTGAGGCGCCACAGCCTCTTCTTCCAGGTGATCTACGAGCGCCAGGCCCCCGATGACTACCGCTTCGCGAGCCGGTCGCTTTTCCCCCGGGGATAAGCCTACAAGTTCACGAGGACCCTCGTGAAAAGCTGTCTCAACTACACCTTTCCGATATATGACCCGGACTGGAACCTGCTCCACGTGCTTCATTTCAAGCGCATCTTCGCCAATATGTTCGGTGACTATGGAGCGGGAATTGATCAGTCACCTCGGTATTACCGCTCCGCGGGTCTCGATCTCTGTTTTGAAATGCATCTTTTTACCATCGAAATCCCCTTCATAATCGGCGTGAGAGGCTACCATCGCTTCGACCATCACGATGAATACCGAGCACCCTACGGGTTCGACATCCTCTTCGGAATCGGCTCGACTCCCGGAATCGGCTTCAACAGGCAGATTTCTTTCTAAAGAGGCTCCAACCACCGGAACCATCTCCCACCAGCACTATACCTTTCTTCCATACCCGTCAGGACCCTGAAGCATGTGAAAAAAATGTTTGCTATACAAAAAATAGCTAAACATATATATAGCTTTTCCGATATTGATTATGTCACCGGAGGCAATGGAGATCCCCGGGTGACGAGATCACCGAACCAAGGAGAAACAACATGAAAATCAGGGCAGCCACGGAATTTATTCGCCTCGGCCGGCACTCCACGGAGAGCGCCGAGACTGCGCCGAGGTACATCCGGCGAGGCGCAGGCAAAGGGTCCGCCGGCGACCGCCTGGAATTATCGGCGGAAGCCATGGCCCGCTCACTGGAAGCGCGACGTACCCCCCTGGTCAAGGCGGTTAACAGGATCGCCCCCGGCGCAGGAGCAACCGCCGGGATGATCGAGGCACGCGAGGACGCGGACCGTGAGGCGCGCATCGCCGACCTTCTCCTTCGCATAAGAGGCGGCGCATATGATTTCGACAGCCCCGAGGCCCTCGGAAACGCCGCCGATTCCCTCCTCGATTGAGGAAGGGCGCGCGTGGCCCGGAAATGAGTGGACACTATACGGAAACCGTGGCATCTTCAGGGGGAATCACGCAATGGAGCCACGCCATGAACTATGATTTCGACAGAGTGATCGACAGGAAAGGCACCGGATCGGTGAAATGGGACCATGTCGACGCCCTCTTCCACGGCGAGGGGCTCCTCCCCCTCTGGGTGGCCGACATGGATTTCGAATCACCCCCCGAGGTCATCGCCGCCATGGCGGAACGGGCGCGCCACGGCGTCTTCGGCTATACCATGGCGGGCCACGAAAGCCGGGAGGCCCTGGTCGCCTGGTTCCGGGACCGCCATGATTGGCGCATCGATCCCTCGTGGCTCCTCTACGCGCCAGGCGTGGTGCCCGCCCTCAACATCCTTATCCAGACTCTTACCGGGCCCGGTGACGGGGTCATCATCCAGAAACCGGTGTACCACCCCTTCATGACATCGATCGAAAACAACGGACGGGAAATCCTGAACAATCCCCTCGTTCTCGAGGGAGGCTCCTACCGGATGGATTTCGACGACCTGGCGCGGAAGGCCGCGGACCCCCGGGCCCGCCTCATGATCCTCTGCAACCCCCACAATCCCGTCGGCAGGGCGTGGAGCCGCGATGAGCTCCTGCGCCTGGGGGAGATATGCGCAACCCGGGGGATCACGGTGATATCCGACGAGATACACTGCGACCTGGTCCACCCGCTTCACCGCCATCTCCCCTTTCCCTCCGCGGGGGAGGAATGCCTGATGAACTCGATCACCTGCCTCTCCCCGGGCAAGACCTTCAACCTGGCGGGACTCCAGAACGCCGACCTTGTCATCCCACGCCAGGAACAGCGACAGGCGTACCGGGACGCCCTTGAGAGACTGGGGATTCATGGACCGAATCTCTTCGCAATTGAGGCCGCGCGTGCGGCGTATCTCCACGGGGCGCCCTGGCGTGATGCACTGATACGCTACCTCATGGGTAACCTGGGGTTCCTCAGGGAATTCATTGATTCGTCGATGGAGGGGGTGACCCTCATCGAGCCTGAAGCGACATACCTGGCATGGCTCGATTTCAGGGACCGCGGCCTGGATGGGAAGGGACTGAAGCGGTTTCTTCGGGACCGGGCGCGCGTGGCCCTCGTGGAGGGCCGCGTCTTCGGCGACCCCGAGGGGAACGGCTTCGCCCGCATCAATTTTGCCTGCCCCCGCATGGTCCTCGATGAGGCCCTGGAACGCATTCAAGGCGCCCTCGGGACGGCCTGAGCCTCATCACCCGCGGTCGGACGTCTCGATATAATCCCGCTCGCGCTTTCCCACGTAGATCTGCCGGGGACGGCCGATCCGGAAAGGCACCGAATCGTGCATCTCCTTCCACTGGGCGATCCAGCCGGGGATACGCCCGATAGCGAAGAGCACCGTGAACATGCCTTCCGGTATGCCCATTATCCGGCAGAGGATGCCGCTGTAGAAGTCTACATTTGGGTAGATGCCCCTTTCGAGGAAAAAATCGTCCTCCAGGACCGCCTCCTCGAGCTCAAGTGCGATATCGATGAGGGGCTCGCTGACCGCGAATTTACCCAGGAGCCTTTCGCACTCGGCCTTCAGCATCCTGGCGCGAGGATCAAATGTCTTGTAAATCCGGTGGCCGAAGCCAAAGAGACGGTAGGGCGAGTCTTCTTTCTTCGCCTCCTCGATGCACCATCGTATGGATGTCCTCCCTTCCCGTATCGATTCGAGCATGTCAATGACATAGCGGCTCGCCTCTCCATGAAGCGGCCCCCAGAGGGCGCAGATCCCCGCGCATATTGACGAATAGAGATTGACCCTGCTGCTTCCCACGAGCCTCACCGTCGAGGTGCTGCAGCTCTGCTCGTGATCGGCGTGGATGATTAATAGCCGGTTCAGGGCTATCTCAATCTCCGGATCCACCTCGTAGGGCCGCACCGGGCAGTGGAACATCATGTGTAGGAGGTTGGCGCAGTACCTGAGGTCATGACGCGGGTACACGAACGTCTCCCCGACGGAGTGGCGGTAGGCGTAGGCCGCGATGGTCCGGATCTTCGATATGAGGCGCACCGCCATGATGTCGAATATGTCGCTGTCAAATGCGTCGGTGTAATACTGGGGGTAGTAGACCGAGAGTGCGTTCACCATGGTGCTCAGGACCGCCATGGGATGCGCGGTCTGGGGGAAGCCGTCGAAGAAGCGAAGCATCTCCTCGTGCACCAGGGACGCCTCCGTGAGGTCCCGCGAAAACGCCTGGCGCTCAGACGCGCCGGGGAGGCGGCCGTATATCAGCAGATAGGCGGTCTCGGTGAAGCTTGACTGCCTTACCAGCTCCTCCACGGGAATGCCGCGATACCTGAGGGTCCCCTTGACCCCGTCAATATGGGTGATAGCGCTCGTGCAGGAGGCGGTGTTCTGAAAGCCCACGTCGTAGGTGATGAGTCCCGTGCGCGTTCGAAGATCGCTGATATCAATCGCGCGCTCCCCCCCCGTTCCCGCGGCAAGGGGAAACCGGTATTCCTGTCCACGGTAGGTGAGAATGACCTCTTTCATGACGACAACCCGTTATCACAAAGCATTCCTACGGGGGCCCGCCCGTCATCGTTCAACGAATCAGGCGTGCTCCCGTGGATTATGGGCATATTCTGGGTTGTACTCTTTTCGCGTCAAGTTATAAAAAGACCGGCTGGGCCCGCGTGCTATCGCGCACCCGCGCAGGAGGGATGGATGGATTACGCTTCGGAGTTACCGCGCCACCGCCTTCCTCTTCGGCCTTCGCGGAGAACGCCCGCCCCGCCCCGGCCTCGAGGCCGGCACCAGTTCGTGGATGTCGAGCGGTATCCCCTTCGCGGGAACCCCGCGCATGACGATGGCGCCTTCGGGACACGCCGCGGCGCAGGTGCCGCACCCCATGCAGAGGGAGGGATCCACCGACGGTTTCGATCGCTCGTCAGGACGCGACAGGGCCCCGAAGGGACAGGCGTCCACGCACGCACCGGCGGCCCGGCACTTCTTCGCCTCCACCACGGGGAGGTACCCCGAATGGGCCAGTGAACTCTCTTTCATATTCAGAGAGCCGAAGAGCTTGTGGGCCGCGATCGACACGCAGCAGTCGGGACAGCAGTTGCAGATGGCGTACATGCCGTTTCCCGCCCCGTCCTTGCAGTAGGCGTTGGTCACGTATCCCTTCGCCTTGCAGGTCTCCAGGAGGTCGATCGCCTCCTCCCTCGTGAGCCGCACGGGGTCCGCGCCCCGGTTGTGCTCCAGCATGAAGGAGGCGAAGGGTTCGCCGACGATAAGGCACTTGCGGGCCGGCTGGCAGTCGTGTTGTCTTGCCGACCGGCAGGCGCATTCCACGGCCACGATCGAATCGGGATTCTGGAACACGATCCGGTGCGCCATATCGTAGGGAATGACGGATTTCGAGAGGTCGGCGGGCACCGCCACGTCCTTTTCCAGGTGTATGATCTTCCGGGCGTCCTCCAGGAGAATGATCTTGCCATGGTACCGCGTGGTGAGGAACCGGATCACGGGCATGAACAGGAACTTGTTCGACTCGTTGATGATCCGCGCCACGACGGCGAAGGCCCGGGCTACGACGCCGACATAGCCAGAGATGTACTTGAGATAGAGATACCCGTCGGCCTTCAGGTAGAGATTCCATCCATGGAGCTTAAACAGCTCTTTCGTCGAATTCTTCATCATCGGACCCCGGGCTATGCTTGTTTATCGAGATGCTTCGCGAGCCTCTTGCCCAGGGAGACCGCGGTCCACACCACGGGAAGTCCCAGCGATGAGGGAAATACGCTCGCGTCACAGCAGTAGAGATTCTTGATATCCGTCTCAAGATTCGCGTCCACTACCTCGCCGATGCGGCAGCTGGATGAGGGATGTGCCCCGGAGGGCTTGAGGGCGATGATGCTCTCCTCCTTCGCTCCCGCGCTCTTGAAGACCTTTCTTATGATATCGACCCCCTTGTCGAGTCTCATCTTATCCTGTTT
>CAZKPR010000251.1:0-1233 GCA_964554685.1 uncultured Leptospirales bacterium
AAGGAAACCGTACCCGAGGCACTGGTTGTCATGGATGATGTCGAAGGCATGGATTTTGACAAGCTCCTTGAGCTTCATGAACGCGCGAAAGGAAAAAGTTTCGATCTCCGGGAAGATGCCGAGCTTAGCCGCGATAAACTCATAGAAATTCAGGGGTTTGAATGTAGCAAAGGGCTTGTGGCTCTTGATAAAGTCCTTTTTCTTGTTAAAGTAATTGTGATTGCTGATCCGGTGCAGCACCACCCCCTCCTCTTCGAACGGATAAGGCGGCCCCGCTACCACGTGGACTTCGTGTCCGAGCTTCACCAGTTCGCGTGCGATATACATCACGTAAATACCCTGGCCCCCGCAATATGGATTACCTCGATAGCTCAGCAAGCAAATTTTCATGACGTGCTCCGGTATGAATTGATTACATCTCTGTATACATCCAGGGTGTTTTGAGCGGCAATTGGCCATGAAAAACGCGCCACGGTCTTTTTCCTGCCGTTCCTTCCCATCATGGTTCTTTTTTTCGGGTCATCAAGCAACTGAAGAATGGCGTCCCTGAGGGCCTCAGCATTGCCCGGTTCCACGATGATACCGCAGGAATCGTCCACCACCTCCGGCAGCGCGCCGGCCCTGGTAACCACGACGGGTGTGCCACACGCCATGGCCTCAGCGGCGGGGAGACCGAAACCCTCATAGAGAGAAGACATGACAAGCACGGCGGCCCTGCTGTAAAATTCCACAAGGAGCTTTTGATCCACTTTCCCGGTGAATACCACGCGCGACTCAACGCCTGTTTTCCGTATCAGCTCAGTGGCGTTTTTTTTCAGGGGCGGCCCTTCATCGACAATCGTAAGGCGGACATCAGCCGGGAGTCCCGCCAGTGCTTCCAGAAGATAGATGATGCCCTTTTTATGATCCTCGGTATTCCCGACAAAAAGTATCATCCGATCGTCACGTTTATCACCCGTGTTTCTGAAGGCCTCAACGTCCATTCCGTTATAGACAACAGAAATACGATCCCTATTAACGCCGAAAGCACGGACGAGCTCATCTATTCCCTCCCGGGAGGACGTGATGATCCGATCGAGACGCCTGACCACGATCCGCTGCATGGTGAGTGGATAAAAAAGTATTGTGGTAAGCCTGTGCCAGAAATTTTTATCCATCGTAAGATCCGCGTCCCGATCCCTTGTGAGGGGATGATGAATAGTGGAAATCACCGGAATACCGAACCTATTAATG
>CAZKPR010000251.1:1243-4963 GCA_964554685.1 uncultured Leptospirales bacterium
TTTTTTAAAAAAACTTTTTTTGTTAACCATTTGCAAAAAATTTTTTTCAAAGTTATATTCGCCTCCCCCTTCCATTTGAGGGGTTGATGTATTGTCGCTATCACCGGGATACCAAATCCTTTCATCAGTAAAAGCCCCCAGCCAAGACCGTTGATGTCGTGAATGAGATCGTATCGCTTCCTTTTTAAAATTTTTCTCACCGAAAAAAATGCGCGCATGCTGAAAGTTTGCATTTCCGGAAACACATGAAACCTTGTGAGAATGTAATCGATGAAATTCCATGGGGAGTAGACCCGCTTGAGCTTATCTGCGCCGAACTTCCTGGTTTTGACCATCCAGATGTTAAGATTTTCAATATAATGGACCGTCGCCCATTCATCAAGAGGATCGGGGTAGGGCGGTCCGACCATGACATCAACTTCAACGCCCAGGGCAGCGAGTTCCCTGCTGAGGTAGTACAGGTAGATGCCGAGGCCCCCGCAGAATGGGCTGCCCCGATAACAGAGCAACAGGACTTTCATGAATCTACTGCTGCTTGTTATCTTCCGGTAGGGTCGTGCGCGTGGTTATGATCGCTATTCCGACCCAAAACACGGCACCGAGAATAACCAGGGATATCACTGCCGCAGGAATCGCAAGTGCCCAGAAATTCTTGATATATAGTCCATAGATCAACAGGATTCCAAGCCCCAGTGCAATAAGACACAGGAAGAAGGCCTTGAATTTCGAGAAATCGCGCTTTTCAACTATTTCAGGCATGGGAGGCACCACCTTGATAGTAAGTATAGTCCATCCAATCCAGAAACCGGTGCATACAATGCCCATGGCAACGAGGGTTATTGTGATTGAGATCGAATAATAGGTGAAGTTGCTTAACGAACCAAGGTCAATGTCATTGTAAGGGATTTGTTCATTCCAAACGATATAAAAGGAATAGATTATCAGGGTGGATAAAAAAAGCGCCGCAATCAGCGCGATGTACCCGAATATTCGTGGTCTCGGCATGCCATTATTCCTGAGGTGAGAAACGGCTCATTTCTGTGGCAAAATTATTCCCATAAAAAATAATGTCAACAGATTAATCAAGAATAACCAGTTTTCACTATTTTTGCTATGCCACGAAGTGTTAAGCGGAGCATTCAATAATACGAAGGCACAACGTGCAGAACTATTTCCTTTTAAACATGCAACGTATGGTTTCAAAATCAGTGTGATTATAGACAAGGCAATAATCAGGGAGTTCATATTCATTCATCATTATTTCTCGTACGCGAACCTCACCTTTTTCAAGATAGCGAATCCTTCCTCCTGCCTTTTGCACTATCGGTATCGATCCGGCCCAGTCCCAGATGTGTGATTTTCCAACAAACGCGAGTGTGCGATTTCTCGCATTGTCGATAGTGAGACAGGCCTGAAGCGCCGTGGAGCCCAGGTTTCTTATTTTCCCGGGGAAGGATATCGAAAATTCATGGAACACCTCCGACGCGTAGAAAAGATTTGTCTCGCTGTCAATTGCATCATTCATTACCGCCTGTATCGGTTTCCCGTTCATGAAGGAGCGCTCCCCGTCGTTATGGAACATCATCCTGAAGCCAGGTGAATAGACGAATCCGTGAAGCGGAACTTCTCCCCGAAAGATGCCGATGGAGACGCACCAGACCGGAAGATACATGCTGTACATGGCGGTGCCGTCTATAGGATCTATGATGGCATAGAGGCCTTGATCATCGATTTTTCCTGGCGATTTCTCGCAGTTCTCCTCATGGATGCATACCACATCACTGAAATATGATGTTATTCCCTCTATGACCATGTCCTGGACCGTGAGATCGGCACGCGTGACAATGGAGGTATCCTGCTTTCTTGAAACCTCGACGCCTTCGTCCTGCATCCTCTGGGCCGTATCACCCGCTCTGATCACGAGGGATTTTAGAAATTCGATGTCACCCGCTGCCAGATACACGTTTCATTCCCCACTATTTTTCATACGCCCATCATGTATCGCAACTCCGGGGTAGTGCCATTGCTACCATAGTGAGGCAGGGCTCCCCGAAATTTATATAAATTCTACGCTTTTTGCCATTCTATGAAAAACCGGCGCAAGCGAAGAATAATTTTCATCCTGTGATATCCCGGTAATGACGATGAATACCTCTCTCCTCTTCACCACATAGACCACGGCCCGGTAGCCGAAATCATTTATCAGGTAATGATAGGTGAAAGACCGCGCCGGGATGCCGCCGATCAGATCCTCTTCCCTGTTGGAAAATGTAATTCCCCTCAGCTTTCTCATTGATAGTATTTGTGACTCCACATATGTGTCAAGGTCGACCGAGTCCATCGATGTATCGACCACCACGTTAAGGTTTTGATGGATAATGATATCAGAACCGGAATCCGGCAGCTCGGCCAATAGTCTGGTGCCCCTGGAATGCTCATGGACCTTCCACGCATCGGGTATAAGTATTGAAAAACCGTCATCAACACAGTAATATCTTCTGTCATCCCCGTGCGTACAGTGAGCGATGACCAGCGAAACTGCCGTCATCACCATGGCGGTCTTTCTCCATGTCGGCAATCGCATCTCCTTCCTCTGCCGGCCCCACGAGCCGCATCCCCCATGGAAGCCTGGAAACTACCGCGTTGTGATTCAGCGGGAATATCTTCTCGCACTGCTGACGAATACGTCTTCGAGACCAGGCTGTACTCTTCGTATTGTAACCCGTTTCCTCTTTTCTTTTCCGAAATAATTATTTAAAAGCTTCGTCGCCGGTACGTCGCGATCACAGATGATATGAATATCGCTGCCGAAGATTGCCGCCTCTATGACGAAGTCAAGATATCGGATTCGTTCAAAGGTTTCAATAAAATTTTCGGCGGTGACAGAATATACCGCGTACGGGAACGCCGACTTCAACTCGTCAGGAGAGCCGAGCGCGATCATGTTCCCCGCGATGATAAGCGCGATCCTGCCGCAGTGCTCGGCCTCGTCCATGTAATGGGTGGTAACGAATACCGTTTTCCCCTCTTCTGAAAACTTGTATATAATCTCCCAGAAATTTCTTCTCATTATCGGGTCCACGCCCGACGTGGGCTCATCGAGGAAGAGAATCTCGGGATCATGCAGTATGGCCGCGCCCAGGGCCAGCCGCTGTTTTACACCACCGGGAAGTTTTTTCACCAAGGACTTTTCCATTCCGTCGTCAATCCCCGCCATGTCAACGACCTTCCGAATGGCCTCATTCAATCGCCTCTCCCCGAGTCCGTACACGCCTACGAAAAACTCAAGGTTTTCCCTTACCGTGAGGTCCTCATAGAGGCTGAATCGCTGCGACATATACCCGATCACGTTTTTTATACCATCCTGTTCGGAGACGATGTCATGCCCCGCCACGGTTCCGACGCCCGCGGAAGGTGTGAGTATGCCGCAGAGCATCTTGATGGTGGTGCTTTTACCCGCGCCGTTGGGACCGAGAAAACCGAATATTTCTCCTTTCCCCACCTCGAGACTGATTCCATTTACCGCGGTGAAATCGCCAAAAGTCTTCGTGAGATTGTGCAATACCACGGCACCTCCCATCACTCGATCCTCCTCCCCAGTCTCCGCGCGCTCAAAATGAACAGCAGGCCCCCGATGACACAGAGGGCAAGCAGCTCTTTCCAGAGGACCAGGACGCCGACGCCCTTGAGAAACACGCCCCGTATTATGACGATGAACTA
>CAZKPR010000252.1:0-1826 GCA_964554685.1 uncultured Leptospirales bacterium
CGTCACCGGGTTGAAGTCCCGGGCTGAAATGATCTGGATAGACGTCCCATATCCTGGTGAATGGGCTCTCAATTATCAGGAGAACCAGGATGAATATCTGAGTGATGAGTAGTATTGAATTGACAGTCGTGGAATGGATTCCCTGTGAACGCTGCGTGAAGAATCCGAGAACGGAAAGAATGAAAAGCCAGAGGAGAAGGCTCCCTTCCTTGCCGGCCCAGAATGCCGCGATCCGGTAGGGAAGGGCCAGGTCCAGGGACGAGTTGTTGTACACGTAAATGAAGCTGAAATCGGAGACGATAAAGTAGTAGAGAAGAAGCAGGGAGGAAATCGCGACACCCAGGGCGAAAATTCCGTAAAGCCTTCGCGCAGGAATACGAAAGGCCTCTCTGCCGGTGGCTGCCGCGCCGTGGGATGCCACTGTCGCCAGGGCGATAACGAGGGAAAAGATGATTAATATGCTGCCCCAGTTCATGGAAGATCCCCTATCACTTTTTGGTCCTGTATTTTGACGGGCACTTCACCAGTAATTTATCCGCTTCGAAAACATTCCGCGCGGTATTGTAGGAGCCGAGAAGAACGATCTGATCGGCATGCTCGAAGTTCTGCGGCTTCACTCCCCGGTAAATTGCATCCATCTTTGCGCCGCCGGTTTCGGTTATCCGGAATGAAAATCCACCTTCGCCGTGGATAACCGGGCTCGTCTTGTCCAGTGTCCCGATGATCTGCACATAGGCACCCCCGCGGTCACGGGCCGTGGCGAAGGGCACGTAGGGGGAAAGGATGTTCTCGCTCAGGGATAGTACGGCGATCACCAGGAACAGGAGGCCCAGGACGGGAATCAGTATGGCGCGATACTTCATTGCTGGTCATCCCCGTGTTTCCCGAGGGTTCGAAGTTCCCGCTCGAGTCTCGAAACCCTGCGGTCCAGGAAAAAAAGATACAGGGCGATGCCGCACCAGGCAAGAAGCACTATTCCCATGACGTGGTAAAGCTGCGAGGATTGGCCGGCGGATCCGGAGACGTGCGGCTCCACAACGCCTGCCGCAGCGACAGGCGCCAGGGCATGGATATGTATGGAGTTTAGTGCCGGGGAAAAATTCGCGGCACCTAGAGTAACAGACAGCGCGAGCACTGTCATGAGATATTTTATCATTTCCATGGAAGTGCTCCACAATGGATTTCTTTGCAGTGCCGAGGCGGTTCATCAGTCTCATCAGGAACCCGTACAGCATCGTGAACGACACGAGGGCGGTTACGAGGGTCACCAGCATGGGCTTTTCCATGTTGATTTTTCTATTAATATTGATGATGGCGTCGGGGTGGAGGGAATCGGTAATCCTCGGGGCAAGGAAAATGAAAAATGGAAGTGTAAGCATTGCCACCACCAGGTAGGAAGATCCGACTTTTGATTGCGTGCTGCCGAGGGCGCCCCGGAGACAGAAATATGCGATATAAATAAGCAGTATGAACACGATGGAAGTCTGGCGCGGATCCCAGTTCCAGTAGGAACCCCAGGTAAGCCTGGCCCACAGGGAACCGCTGATGACCGCCAGGATGGTGAAGGCAAGGCCCACAGACGCCGAGTTCGAGGCCAGTTCATCAAAACCGAGACTCTTCCACTTCCTCACGGCAAGATGGAGGATTGACAGTACTCCCGAAACCGTAAACGCGAGGGTAGCGACCCAGGCCAGGGGAACGTGGAAATAAACTATGCGGCTGTACTCCCCCAGCGTTTCCGCGGAAGGGGCGAGAAGAAACGCCATTGCGATCGATATCGGCATCAAAATGTATACGCTATAAGTGAGGGCGCCGATGATTTTCAT
>CAZKPR010000252.1:1836-4782 GCA_964554685.1 uncultured Leptospirales bacterium
GTTCCTGTTGCTCACCGTTGAGATATGGAATTGTTCCGCCGGTGATGCGTGCGGCTGAAGAGACGAAGCCATTCATTCATCCGACCATACGAACCTGAATAGTAAAAAGGATATAACCGAGATGAAACCGGAAAATGCAAGCAAAAAAATCGCACCACCTGGACCCGGAGGCCCCTTGTCAAAGGTTGCCGCGGTGGAGGTAATCGCCACTCGAAGAACCGGAAGAAGAAGGGGAAAGGACAGTATCGTGAAAAGGGATCCACGGCCCCCGGCCTTCGCGACCATTGCGGCGACGATTGTCGTGGTCGAAGCGATGGCCGCTCCGCCGGAGAAAAGAACTGCGATACAAGGACCGGTATGGTTCGGATTGGTCCCCAGGAAAAAGAGGAAAAGAGGCGTCACGATGGCGATGACAAGGGCCATGAAAATCTGGTTATAGATGAGTTTTGAAAGGAAGATGGAATCGGCATCAGCGGACACGCGAAGGAAGAGGGCGGTTCCCTGTTCGGCCTCCCGGACAAAAATGTGGGACAGGCCGTTCATCGCGGCGAACACGATGATCGTCCAGAGAAGTATCGACTGTACCGTCGCCGTGAAGGGTGTGCCCCCCGTGGCCAGACTGATCGCGACGGTAATGATGACGGCAAACGCGGAAGAGACATTCAGGGCGAAGGGGCTCCTCAGCTCGACGCGTATGTCTTTTTTCAGATTACGGATAATGTCATGAACCAAGGCGGATGCCTCCGGCGCAGAGGCGTTCCTCGGACGGTTCGTTGGTCGCGATAATTACTATCTTCAGTGGACTCTCCCTTTCCACGAAGGCGCGGAGAGATTCACGACCCTCATGATCGAGGCCCGTCCCCGGCTCATCGAGCATGAGAACCGGAGGATTGTCCGCGGCCGCCAGTACCAGTTTCAGCCGCTGCTTCATCCCCGTGGAGTAGTGCGCGACTTTCTGGTCCCGGCGGGGCCACAGGCCGAAGGCGTCAAGAAGAGCGTGAGCGTGGGCAATGGAATCAGGCCTCTTCATGGCGAAGCGGAGGTTCTCTATGGCGGTGAGTTCCTCGTAGGGATTGACCAGGGGACCGGTGTAACCGATGTTGCGTATCCATTCCTCCCGGGGAAGTGCGCCTTCCTGAACATGTGAAACCGTTCCGCCTGATTGCGTGCGAAGGCCCGCAAGAATCTGGAGGAGAGTGGATTTGCCGGATCCATTCGGTCCCGTCACGCATAGTGAAGTCCCCGGCATGAGGGTGAATGTGAGGCCTTTGAAGAGAGGGGTGCGGGGATAACTCTTCGACAGATTTCTTGCCTCGATGATATACCGGATCGATGTCATGCCTGTGTGATCGGGATCGGCGGAGAGAAGGCCGTTATATCCGGCTCACCCGCCTCCCAGAAGGCCGGCGTTGATAGTGACCCTGTTCGGGAAGTTTTCCGGGATTTCGATGGAAAACCCGAGGCGTTCCGCCTTGGCCTTGAGCTCGTCGATAAATTCGTTGGTAGTGCCGGCGAAGAGTATTTCGAGGCGCGCCGCCTTTCCGGACCTTCCCCTGTCAAGGACCTGCTGGACGCCGCGAATCCTGTAGCCCACCTGGTTTCTGAATTTTTTCAACCCGTCGTAGTCAAGGCCGGTGATAAAGAGAGTGATCTGACGGTGCGTCGCGGATTTGACGAACTGCTTGACGATCTCATCCATGAATGGGCCGGTCTTGACCTTGCCGGTTGACTCGTCCTTGCCGCCCAGGATCATCCTGGTGACGTTTTCTATCGCCTTCTTCGATGCGGTGTCTGACTGTATATGGGCTCCCGGTGCGTCCTTGCTTGTCGCGGCAAGGATCCTGCCCGAGTACACGTCCACGGCCTTGAGGCGGAGAATGGCCGATTTTGATTTCATGTTGCGGGTTAAGCCGCGGAGGGTGCCGGACTGGTCCTTCGTCTGTGCAGTTCCGATGATCAAGACCTCGGCGCCCGCGTCATTAAGGAGAAGGTTCTGCACGTCCTCGCTGATCTGGCCGTTCATCGCCCGGCTCATCCGTCCATATTGCCGCTTCATAAGGTCCTGGACGATCTGCACGTCGACGAAATCGAATCCCGCGCTTGACATTCGTTCCTGCATCAGGATCTCGGTTTCCGTCATTCCAGGCTGGTTCATGGTGCCGTCGAAGGTCTCTTTGATGAGGATCATGAATTTCGGCCTTCCGTAGCGGTTGAGGGCATCGGCGATGGCGTCCTCAACAACCGCCGGCTCGACCGTTCCCTCCAGCTCAACGCTGTAGAGCGTCCCGTCAGAGCCTTCCTCGAGTATTTTCTCGTTTTTTACCAGACCGTACGATCGGGCCTCGATCAGCATCGAAACGAGCTGGAAGTTTTCGGCGATGCTCCGGCCCGATACGGTCGTGCCGAGCAGGTCTTCGACGAGCTTGTTGCGCGCGTCGTTTATGGCGCGGTCCCTCGCCAGCGCGGTATCGTTGTCAAATATGGCGGCAACCCCGCGTGCCTTGCCCCTGAGGGGTTCTCCTGGATCGCGTTTTTCTTCAAAGGAAGCCCCGTTTTCATTTGAATCGTCGGCCCGGACACCTGATCCTGCACAGGAAAGGATGGCGAACATCGCTATGACGACAGATAACACTAGTGTCTTTTTCATCGTGATTCCTCCTGAATCCACTTGCGGCGGGGTCCGGGCTTTGTTCCGGGCTCCCCTTGATCGGACATGGTGCCTTTTGCTCCTCACCATTGGGGTGCCTTCGCATCGATAAGTATAGGGCGAATGGTCTATTCGTCAATTTGTTTTTGGGGTACGGACATGCCTCCCCGCCGGTTTCGGGGCTCGATTGTGCCATCTATGGCTGGCGGAGTGTAAGTAATTGCGGGAAAGTGCCGATAGTATACCTGGCGCCCCTTTCTGGTCAGGGCGGGGAAATTTTTTCAGTACGATGAAATTAA
>CAZKPR010000253.1:0-3414 GCA_964554685.1 uncultured Leptospirales bacterium
CGACGACAGCAGGCCGCACTGCTTTTCCACCTCGTCGTACTGCCCCGAAAGGGTGTGCTCCAGGTCACCCAGGCTCTCGAGGGCGAGATAGAGGGCCGCCGGGGCGATTTCGTCCAATGAATCGTCCTCTTCCGGACCGCTTCCTTCCGTGCCGCCTTCCAGGAGGAGGATCACACGGTCGACCTGCTGGCGGATGACGTCCTCCATCTGGATGTTGACGATGAACGCCTTCATCGAACGCTCCACATCTTCCGATCTCTCCAGCATCTCGTTGACGTTTTCCGACACGCTTCCGAGTTCCCGAATCATCTGTCCGAAAACCGCCGACAGGTTCAGCTTCATGCTCGTGAGGTAGTTCTCGCTGATGACCTCGATCCTTCTCCGTATATCGTTGAACTCCTCTTGGTACACACCCAGGTTGCCCAGGAGGTCCCTGAATTTCACCGCCACCTCATTCACCGCGGCCGCCATGGACCCCACCTCTGTGGAGATGCGCGCCAGGGACATTCCCTCGTCGCCGTACTTAGTGGAGAGGATAAGCATGTTCTCGGAGTAGATGTCGATCTCGTCGATGAAGGCCAGGATCATGTCGATGCTGTGGGCGAGGTCCAGCACCTCCTCGATGGCGCCTGACACGCCCTCGTTCATCACCTCGTCGCCGGTCATGATCCTCACGGCGTCGTCGATGGCGCCGTCAAGGTCGCGCCGGCTCGGCATGACCACGTCGTTCATGAAGCATTCGCCGGACCCCGCCCCGTCGGAAGGATAAAAATAATGCACGTACGGCGCGATCATGCCGCGGAAGGTCTCCATCTGCTCCGTGGTCCTCACGATGAAACCGCCCATGTCCCGGTAGATGCCTGAAATGCCGTCCCTGAGAACGGCCAGGGACGCCCGTTCTTCTTCAAGGCGGTTACCGGCCAGGGCCTGTTCGATTCTCACGTTCACGACACCTTTCTCCTCTGGCTGCTGCCGTCGATCTCGGCGCTCATGCCGTGGATGTCGAGTATGAGGGCGACCCTGCCGTCCCCCAGGATCGCCGCCCCCGAAACGGCCCGGGTGGAAGTGACATGGTCACCCAGGCTCTTGATCACGATCTGCTGCTGCCCCACGACCTCGTCGACCATGATGCCGAGCATGTCGCGTCCCGACTCGACGATGACCACGAGGGCCTCCCAGGGGTTTCGGACGAGGGCGGCGGTGCCGAAATATTCATAGAGCCGCACCAGGGGCACGCAGGTGCCCCGCACCATGAAGAACTCGCCGCGTCCCCCGATCGTCTCGATGTTCTCACGCGCCGGCTGCACGCATTCGACGATCGACAGGAGCGGAATGATGAACACGTTGGCGCCTGAACGCACGAGCATCCCCTCTATAATGGCCATGGTGAGAGGAAGTCGTATCCTCAAGGTGGCACCTGCCCCATTCACGCTTTCTATCTCCACGGTGCCGCGGAGGGCCTCGATGTTGGTCTTCACCACGTCCATGCCGACCCCCCTTCCCGAGAGGTCTCCCGCCGATTCGGCCGTGGTCAACCCTGGCGCGAATATAAGGTCGAGAATGTGATCGTCATCAACCTCTTCGTCCGGCTTCAGGAGTCCGAGGTCCACCGCCTTCGCGCGGATCCTCTCGCGGTCAAGGCCCCTGCCGTCGTCGGTGACCTCGATATAGACGCTGCCCTCCCGGTGGTAGGCGTTCAGCCTGATGCGGCCCTCGCGGCCCTTCCCCGCGGCGGCGCGCTCCTCCGGCCCCTCGATGCCATGGTCAATGGCGTTCCGTATCATGTGCTTCAGGGGATCGCCGATCTTTTCAATCACGGTCTTGTCGAGTTCCGTCTCCTCTCCGTAGATCTCCAGCCGTATCTCCTTGCCGTGGTCCCGCGCGGCGTCGCGCACGAAGCGCCTGAACTGTCCGAAAACGGGCCCCACGGGAACCATGCGTATCGACATGATCTGCTCCTGGAACTCCCGGGTGGTGCGGTCGAGGCCGTAGAGCGCGTTCATGAGGCGTTGCCCCTGCTCCTCCGGGAGCTCCTCGGCGATGCGCGCCAGGCCCGACTGGCCGATCACGATCTCGCCCAGGAGGTTCATCAGGCCGTCCAGCTTCCTCGTCTCGACGCGTACCGTGCCGGTATCGATCCTGGTCCGTATCCGGTCCTGCTCCCGGAGGGCCGCCCATATCTCCTCTTCCGTGGCGAAGCCCTTCTCCACGATAATGTCGCCGATCCTCCGGTTCCTCCCGTCCTGGTCCCGGAGCACCTCGTCGAGCTCCTTCCCGGTCACGATCCCACGGCGCAGGAGGATTTCGCCGATCTTCCGGTCCTCGAGGATCCCTTCCTCGCCGGGCGCCTTCTCAGCCCCGGCGGTCACGTCCTCGAGGAATATCTCGTTGTCGTCCCTCACGAAGAGAAAGACCTCCTCCGCCTTCTCCAGGGGCTCCATGGTTCGCACGGTCACATCCCAGGCGAGATGGCATTTCTCCGGGTCAAGTTCCGCGAGTCCAGGCAGGGCCGAAGCGTCGACTCTCAGGTTCTCGACATCTCCGAGGGAGACAAAGTCTTCAATAATGGAAAGGGGATCGATGCCGCTCCCGAAGATGTCCTCCCGGAACCGCGCCCGCACCCGGTAGAGGCGGTGCCCCGGGGATTCCCCGGCGGCATGGACGCGCCCGCATGACGGGGCCTCAGCGCCCGCGTAATCCGCCATCAATTCCTCCAGGCGTTCCCGCATCACGCCGCTGTCAAAACCCTCATCCCCGCCGAAGAGGGCGAGTTTCACCCAGTCAAAGCTCACCAGGAGCAGGTCCACCAGGCGGTCGCTCACCGCAATGTCTCCGGAGCGGAGGCGGTCGAGAACGCTTTCCAGGCCGTGCATGAAGGAGCTCACCTCGCCGAAGCCTGCCATGGCCGAGCTCCCCTTGAGGGTGTGGGCGCAGCGGAAGATCCGGTTCAGGAGCTGCGCGTCGCCCCCCTCCTCGAGGAGCACCAGGTCCGATTCGACGCCGGCGAGGATCTCGCGGGCTTCGTTGAGAAAGACGTCTTGTAGTGGTTTGTTGGTCATGATTAGTTATCAGTTTTTAGTTTTTAGTTATTAACGTTTGGAGGCTTGATGTTTTTTTGTCTTATTATCATTCCTCAAAACGCCGATGAACCCGAACATCATTCTTCTCACCTCTGACAACCTGTCTCGAATCAACTTGCATCGTTTTTCATCGATCATCCCCAGATCACCGGCGAGGTACAGGTGATAATCCAGTTCACTCGCCGATCCCATCGCGATCCGAATGTAACGCGCCAGTTCGGCATTGCTACCGCGACCGCATCATAAAGAAATGTACGTTGCCACTAAACAGCCAAAAGTTTAAATTGGCCCGTTAAACCAAAAAAATAAAGAAACGGAATTTATTTAGTTTTTA
>CAZKPR010000253.1:3424-4747 GCA_964554685.1 uncultured Leptospirales bacterium
TGTAGCATCCGAACGTTTCATCTGGCACGTTATACCATACTCTTCATCGGACGGCATGTCTTTCGAGATGTCATAGATCATCAAAACCAGCCGATGGCTTTTCTTCCAGATCTCCAGTTTCGTGTAATCCTGCATATGCTTCTCCCGGTTCACTTCTAATATATGCGTCCCTACTCCATATCGCTCACACAACGCATAACCGGTTGAAATCATATGCATTTTTTTCAGTTTTTTAGTTTTTAGTTATTAGTTTATAGTTATCAGGCAATCGCAACCGCCACAACTTATAACTAACAACTTACAACTAATAACTCCCACTCAAAACTCCTCAAACCCTTCCTTCGTCAGGAGGTCCTTGATGTCCCTGCTCTTCTGGTCATGGATGACCGCAGCCGATGCCTTCTTGCCGTCGCCGTTGCCCTTGCCGTCCCGCCCCTTCACCATGTGCTCGGTGCCCAGGTGAAGCTCCTTGCGCTTCTGTGAAAAAACATCACCGCGTACATCTTCGCGGATCTTGAATTTCCCCACCATCACCTGGAGCTCCTGCGACTGGTTCGACATCTCCTCGCTCGCCGAGGCCGTTTCCTCCACGAGGGCGGCGTTCTGCTGGGTCATGGTGTCAAGCTCGGCGATGGCGATATTGATCTGGTCCACGCCCCGCTTCTGCTCCTCGCTCGCCGCGGAGATCTCCGCCACCATCTGGGCCACGGATTTTACGGACTGGATGATCTCGCTGAGGGCCTCGCCGCTCCTGTTCGCCAGCTCCGTGCCCACGGCCACCTTGTCCACGGAGTCCTTGATGAGCTGGCCGATCTCCTTGGCGGAGCTCCCGGCGCGCTGGGCCAGGTTCCGCACCTCGCCGGCCACGACAGCGAACCCGCGTCCCTGCTCGCCCGCCCGTGCCGCCTCCACCGCCGCGTTCAGGGCCAGGAGGTTGGTCTGGAAGGCGATCTCGTTGATCACGGATATGATGTCGCCTATCTTCTTGCTGTAGAGGCTCACCTCGTTGATCGCCGCGACCGCCTCGGCGACGACGCGGCCCCCCTCTTCGGCCATCCGCGAAGACTCGATCGCCTGTTTGTTCGCCAATACCGAGTTCTCCACGTTCTGCTTGATGCTCGCCGTGGCCTCCTCGATGGTCGACGCCACCTCCTCGAGGGACGAGGCCTGCTCGCTCGTGCGCTGGGAAAGGTTCTCGTTGCCGTTGGCGATTTCCTGGACCGCCTGGCTCAGATTCTGGGTCGAAACCATCACTTCCGAGATAAGACGCTCGAGATTATCCATGGAATCGTTGAGGGTCGAGGTGAGCATCCCCACTTCGTC
>CAZKPR010000254.1:0-3873 GCA_964554685.1 uncultured Leptospirales bacterium
CGTGTGCTCTTCCGATCTCATTCATTGGACAGGATGGACATCTCGCAGGTTCACGTTGCCGGCCGCGAGTACCGCGTCAAGTACAAAATGACGGACGAGGTTCATACCGCATTCTGGATCCGGAGGCGGCTTGAGGGAGGGAGCGGGCCTGCCGGGGTAGTGCGGCATATCCATGTCGCCGGAGGACGCACTCCCGTTCCTTAAAACGGCGCGTCACAGTCTACGCCGGAACATGCCGTGCTGAGGGGCATCGCGCCGTTCACCAGGTCGTCAAGCCACTGTATGAAGGAGGCGCCGCCGGAGAGTTCCGCGTAGGTCTTGTCGAAGAAGATGATCGTGTGGTCGGTCCCCGCGGCGATGTAATACGCGTAATTCGACAGGCCGATATCGATGGCGCCGAGCATGCCGGTGCTCCACTCCTCGTAGACCCAAAGGTCCGGGTCGGCGTCCGCCTCCTTTCCCCAGAAGCTGGGGTAATCGATATGGTCATCCACCTGGATGCTGTAGAACCAGGCCTGGGTCGCGTCGTACTTCGTGGTGTACTGCGCGAAGCGGTCCCCGGGCTTGTCGACCCTGTAATAATCGACCGCATCGTAGACGATATCCTTGTAGGTGCCGTAGTCCGCCATCGAGGCCGCCCCGAAGATAAAATCGGGAAGGTCGACGCCCCACCGGTCGGCCGCGATATCCGTGAAGGTCTCGCCTGAGTCGTTTATCCCCGCGAATCCCACCCCGGCATCGCCGAGGTAGCAGGCGGTGCCCGATGAGTAGACCTGGCGAATGTAGGGAAACGCCAGGAGCGAGGCGTAGCTCCCCGCGGAAAGGCCGGTGACGAAGAGCCGGGTCACTCCCCCCGGGGGGATGTTGTCCTCCATCCACTCCAGCACGAGGGAGCGGTTCACCGCCCCCCGGTGGCGAATCTCGACGTCCGTGGGATTCTCCGGATCATAGTCGTCGACGTAGGTCCTGTCCTGCTGCCCGGCCCCCAGGTCCCCCGTGCAGTAGGGCACGTAGACGATGGTCCAGTCCCCGAAGGGGTTCTCCGGGTTGGAGGTGTCGAGGAGCCCCCCCACGCCCCTCTCCCTCGCCAGGCCCGAGCTCACCACGCCGAGAAGCGCGATCGACTCGAAGAGGTCCTCGGCGTAGGTATGGTTGTAATGGCAGTTGGTGATGTCCCAGCACGCGCCGCCCCCCATGAAGAAGACCATGAGCTTCGTCGGATCGCCCCTCTTCACGAAAAACGCGTAGTCGGGGTCGGTGCCCGGGCAGTTCGAACAGCTCGGCGTGAGGGCCGGGTTTGGGGTGAATACGAAGCCGGGAACATCGGCGACGGTTTTCATCTCCCATGTCATCAGTATGCTGGCCAGGTACGCCTGGACCTTCAGGTCGGCCTGCTTGCGCTGCTCCTCCTGCGCGTCGTCGGAGCAGGCGAGGAGCGCCGCGGCGGCAACCGCGCACAGCAGGGCGGTCATGGTTTTTTTCATCGCGGGTCCCCCCAGTACTGATTGTGAAAAGCGTATGCTTTACGACGCGAGGCGCACCTACCCGGGAAACGTCACCCGATCGCAATTTCGACCTGGTGACACAACAGGTTTCATGGAAACCATTGTGGGAGGAGAAATGAGTAATTACAACACAAAAACCACCGGACAAAGGGCCACAATATCCTATCGCCGGGCTGGTCACTGCTTCATGTTTCTTTCTTCCAGCACGTATCTGCGCAACATCCTCTCGCCGCGCAGTACGTATAGAATGTACACGTTCCCCTTTTCCACCCGGTAGATTATCCTGCAGGGATTTACAATAACCTCGCGATACGCTGTTTTCATCAGTTCCGGGAGTTTTCTTCCGGAATTCGGGTGGGTTTCGAGGCGCTCGGCCGCGTTAAAGATATTGTGAACGAGTCTCCGGGCCGCATCAACATTTTCAAGGGCTATGTATTGCGCGATTTCCTCTATGTCCGCCAGCGCGGTTTCGGTCCAGATCAACCGAGCCATTTTCGCATTTTCCGCCTGGCGTCATCGCGCGAGTACACGCGATTTTCGAGAATCGCCGTTTCTCCGCGCGCGATTCCCTCGAGTATCCGCATCCTTTCCGTCATGCGTTCGTAATCATCGGCGTCGACCAGGTATGCTGAAGGCTTGCCGTGGCGGGTAATCAAAACTGGCTCCCTGGACTTGTTCAGATCGTCCAGGATCTTTGTGGCCCTTCTTTTCAGGGATGTGACGATTTCTGTTTTCATAAAAGTAATACTATAGTGATACTTTCGATACGTCAAGAATTATTGCGCAGAAAACTCGGGTAACGATAGATTGGCGGCGGGATTAGTACATAAAAAATGCGCCCGTTCAGGGTGCGACCTTTGCAACCGAACGCGTTTTATCGGCACTACCCATGGCACACCGGGTGGGCCATTTAAAACAAAAAACGCCGGGCCGATGTTTTTTTGATGACAGCAGCGCCATTGACTGCTACGGGATACGCGCGGCCGGTATGCCGGCAACAGGAGGGCCAGATGGAAGTACTTATCCTTTTCGCCGTGTTTCTGCTGATCGTCCTTTTGCTGGTGGCGGCGATTCTTCTCGAGAAAAAGATTCAGGCGCGTTACGGCGCCCTGCCCGCGGTTGCCAGGAAATCCATCGAAGAGGCCGCGGCCCTCCAGAAAAAAAGGGAGCGGTTCTTCCTTATACCCATGATCGCCCTTTTCATCCTGGGGTACGTCCTGGCGCGGAGCCCCTACCTGAAAGGCGCGGGGTTCGTCATCATACTCGCGGTGTGCGCCGCGGCCCTGGCCGGCAACACGGCCTTCATCCTCGTTCAGAACAGGGACATGGCGCGACTCGGCAACGACGCCGAAATGGCGAGACTGCAGAAATTCAGGTCCCTCCTGGCAGCCGCCGTCGTTGTCGTCGTGGCCGGAATCATTACCGCCTTCACGCTTCTCATCTTCAGGTGAGCCCCGCGGCCCAGCACCCCACCGGATGAGTTCGCCTTCTATACATTTATCGCATTGCGGATAACGCGCATGGAGCTTCTGGTTTTTCCTGAATAATTACACGAACGGCCTCTCGAAACCGGCACACGCGCCACGGCGAGCCGGGGACGTTATGTGAAAATGGCGGGATTGCTGGCATTATTCCATGTGGCAATCCTAATTATGGATTGACTTTCATTGTATCTTTCCAGAAATAGTATCCTTGCATTTATGCCATCATCACGAGGAGATTTCAAATGAACAAAATGCCTGCCATTATATCCTTCACAACGATAATGCTGTGTGTTTTCAGTATCTCTTTTTGCAACAGCTCATCAAACAATCCAGATATTGAAGCAATTGTTGCCGGTGATAAATTAAATGTAAGAATACAACCTGATGCGAATGCCAAAGTTGTTTTTCAACTGCCGATAACAAGCAGGGTCAGGATTACGAAGACAATGAACAAAGAAACAACCATTGGCGAAATGAAAGGGAAGTGGGTTTATATTACCCATGAGCAATATGGCAAAGACTCAAGAGGGAGTACTGTTAACAAGGGTACTATCGAAGGTTGGGTTTTCGATTATTTCCTGGCATATGAAAACAGATACAAGCCGGTTAAATCTTTCAATTATTCACAACTCAACATATCTGCCAAGCACTATAGTGCAGAATATTACTTTAATCCTGATGGTACGTATAAAAAAATCCACCATGTTCCCTGCTATATTTACACCGATGGAGATTTTTCAGATTCTGTCTGCAAAGGCGAATGCAATTCCGGGGTTGACAATAAATCAATTGATTGCATTGCCGAAGGCAGGCTGCTACAGTATCTGAACATTTACAAAGGACATAATTCTGACATGTTTTATATAAATGAAAAAAAAAAAAAA
>CAZKPR010000254.1:3883-4655 GCA_964554685.1 uncultured Leptospirales bacterium
ACAACTCTGCTCGTTCATCTGTAATAGTTGCTCCACCAGTCAGTAAAACCATGAGTAGTAATTCATAACCATCAAGGTATTTCCACCCTGGCCAGTCGCGGCGTAGGAGGCCTTTCCGGAACCCGAATGATTTAGTCCTTATCTATCCCTTCGGCTGGCAGAATTGGCGCGGGAATTTCACCTGGAAATGTAATACCGATACTCGGTATATCCCCTGAGGCCTGTTTCATCGCCGGAATACGATGATTCTTTGGATTGCAAATCCATTTCATTGTAGCGAAAGGTCGTGCAATACGTATAATCAGCGTCATTTATCGGGTCACCCGAGGGGTCGGTAACCAGCGTCTTTGCCACGCGCCATGTCGCGAGGTTGATTTTGTTTTCAGAATGATACGCGGTTTTCCAGGAACTGCCGTCCCATTCCTGCAGCAGGACCGACGCAAGCATCAAGCTGTTCCCCGAATAGGTCTTCAGGATCTGCATGCTGTTTTTCATGCCGCCCGGCGTTTTTGTCCTGGCCAGGATTGACGCATTGCGGCCAAGGGAATCATACGCCAGCTGTATTTCTGCCACCGGGGATGTGGCATCGTATCCGAAGCTCTCGATGGCGATCAACCGCCCGTTTGCATATCCAAAACGCATCGCGCCCATGAGAACGCCATCACCACGGTAGCCATCGGCCCGGGCCATGGTACGATCAGGGTTATGCGTATAGGCGGTGTATTTCACGAGCTCCCTTCCGGAGAAATCGGAATAGGTATCGGTGCGCACC
>CAZKPR010000255.1:0-4590 GCA_964554685.1 uncultured Leptospirales bacterium
ACTTTAATTTTACCCGTATACGCTATTTTTTCTGTATTCGATAAGGTTGTTGAACGAGTCATTGGATTTAGAGTCGAGGATTTCCTTAGTGCGCTTCAGGTACATGTTGCCGATGGATTCCAGGAGGAGTATGAGGTCCATCTTGACCTTTCCGAACTTGAGGGTGGAGTCGGTGAAATTCTGCCCGTAATAATTCTCCCCCGCTTCCTGGAAAAGGGCGGTGATGTCCGCGTATCTCTTCTTGAGTTCGTCATCTCCGAAATTTTCAATCATTATTCTGACGGTTCTCAACGTGTCAAGGGTGAAGCTGAAATCCTGAGAAGACTTGACCGCCGGTGATATCGCGAGTGCAGTGAAGACCGGGAAGAGGGTCGCCATCAGAATGAATAACCCGAGGATTGTTGTCCGTTTCATGTCGAAATCCTTGCGGTTGATTGTCGCGCCACGTTGTGCCGATGAGACGGGGCGGCGCACATGCGGCGCAGGGAGCATAAATGATAGATGCCCCTTTACTATTTCGGCATAAGACCTGATCTTCTTTATAATAATATCGAAAGATCGCGGCGGCGACAAGGCTTTATTCGTCATCTGGCCGGGGATCCGGGTAAGGGATGCAGTGAATGGACAGAAACCAGGAAAAAAGGTTATTGCATTTTTTCATATCGGTTTTATTGTTAGTAGTTGCATCAAGCGTTAGCAAGGGAGTTTTGACGGGATTATGGACAAGGATCTGAAAATTTCGTACCGCCAGAAAAACCAGACGGTGTGCCCGGTGTGCTCGTTTGAGTTCCATCGAGAGGAGATGTTTTCTGGGGGCGGGAGGCTGATCGCGGGAAGGCTGACCGATGAATTGCGGCGCAATTACGAGGTGAGCAAGAAATACGGGAAGGTGTATCCCCTGGCGTACGTTCTCACCGTGTGTCCCGCGTGCCTCTACTCATCCTTTCCCAGGGACTTCGAGGCGCTGGATGCGGGCGAGACGATAAGGATCCGTGACCTGAGCAGTGCCCGGAAAAACGCCGTGGCAAAGTTCTTCGGCTCGCTTGATTTCAACTCTGACAGGGGGCTGCCCTCGGGCGCGGCATCCTATATGCTTGCAGTGGACTGTTACAGCTATCGCGGGAAAAAAGTGGCCCCTACCTTCAATATCGCCCTCTCGTCGATACGGGCCGCCTGGCTTTTCACTGATCTGGCCAGGGAGAATCCGGAAGGGCATTTCGCAAAGATCGCGGCGTTTTTCTACAAGAAGGCCTACCAGTCGTACGTGCAGCTTCTCGACATCATGCAGACGGGCGCCGAGCCCATGGACGCGGTGGGCAATATGGGGCCCGACACGGATAAGAACTGGGGATACGAGGGAGTACTCTACCTCACCGCGGTCCTTACGGTGAAAGTGGGCATAAAGGAAACCGATCCTGAAAAACGAATGGAGAATTTCGCGAAATGCAAGCGGTATCTCAGCCGCCTCTTCGGTTCGGGAAAGACGTCCAAGTCGAAGCCAAGCGAGCTCCTCGATAAAAACAAGGACCTCTATGATAAAATCAACGAGATGATCGATGAATGGAACAGGGAAACGGCGTCGAGTGCACCGGGAGAATAGCCCTCACGATCCAGTACGACGGTACGAAATTCAACGGCTGGCAGATACAGAACGGTGGGGTTACGGTACAGGGGGAAATTGAAAAGGCGCTCCGCATTTTTTTCAGGCATGAACTGCGCATCATGGGATCCGGCAGAACGGACGCGGGGGTCCATGCGCTGGGCCAGGTCGCGCATTTCGACGCGCCCGAAACGGTATCGCTCCGCCGCCTCTGCATAGCGCTGAACGGTATACTTCCCAGGGAGGTCGCGATCACAAACGCGTTCCGGGTGAAAAGTGACTTCCATTCCCGTTTCGGCGCAGTCGCACGGGCATACCGCTACGTCATCTATAACCATCCCCTCAAGTCGCCCTTCACCGCGTACCGCGCCATGTGGCTCCATGACAGGCTGGATCCCGACTATCTTCGCTCGGCGAGCGCGCATCTCCTGGGGGAAAAGGATTTCGTTTCCTTCTGCAAGAAAAGCGAGTCGAAGGGGATAAGCACCGTGAGGCGCATCACCTCTATTGATATACGGAAGAAGGGGGACTGGATATTTTTTGAGATCCAGGGGAGCGGCTTTCTGCACCACATGGTACGGATCATAATCGGAACCCTTGTCGACATGAGCAGGAAGAGTGCCGATCCCTCGTTGATGGCGGAGATCATAGAGAGAAAAGACCGCGTCTTCGGCGGCTTTACTGCCCCCGCGTACGGGCTGTATCTGAAGAGGGTCTTCTACTATCCGCCGCTTGAATCGATGGAATCGGCCTTTTAATTACCCGGAACATGGTTATTTAATTGACAATAATCGCCTGATCGTGAGTAGTACCGGTGAATTCTGTAACATAACGCCACGGCAGATCACAGACAACGTAAACATAATATGAAACGTGGAATCATCTTCCTCGCCGCTGTAGCGGCATTGATTGTGAGCGCGCTCCCCGCCCAGGCCTACCGGGAGCGCAAGGATCATTTTTCACGGCCGCAGATCGGGGGATGGTTCGGTCCCGTCACGCCCCTGGGCGAGATTGCCAAGAAGGTGGAGACGAACCTCGGGGGCGGCGCCTTCGTGAGAATGACGCTACCCTACCGGTATCTCAAGCTGGGAGTCGACTCCTCGTACCAGAAGTTCAAATCACAGGGCGTATCGGAGCTGCAGTTTGTGCCGGTGTACGGGAACGTGCTTTTCCAGATACCGGTAGATTTCGCGGTGCGGTTTCAGTTCAAGGGGGGCATGGGCGCCGGCTATCTCCATCTCAAGCCGGACAACTCCAATATCTGGGACCCGATCTTCATGGCGGGCTTCGAGGTTTCGTTTCCTGCCGGCAGGATCGTCAATATCGGGCTCAGGATCGATTACATCTATATATACGAGGGTCATTTGAAGGGCTCGAAACATGGCGGGCATATCCTGAATACCGGCATTCAGCTCTATTTCAACATTTGACCACCGGGGATGTCTCATGAAGAATGCAACATATATACGGACCTGCATCATTCTCTTTTTCGCGGCTCTCGCCGCGGGCTGCGGCGATAGGCCCCTCCTCACGGAAATGGGCACCAACCGCCTGATGGTGGTGCTGAAGGGCACCTACGAATCGAACAGCCCCATGCCCTGGTCCATGCCTGGTCCGGGTGAGGCGGGCTACGACACGTTGGTCCTGGATGATTCCGTGGATGATTGCGATGTGGAGGGACCGAATCCTTCATTTCTCTTGATGGATGTCGCGGAACTCAAGCTTGTGGACTCGAAAGGGAAAAACTACCGTTTTGCAAACTATCGACAGACGCTGGCGTTCCCATTTTCCGACCAGGAGCCATATTTCAGCGGCCTTGGGGTTGTCCTTGAAAATGACGATGTGCCTTCAAGGAAAGAACCCTACGTGGCGGTTGGGCTGTACCTGCGCAAGATGCTTATGGACAGCGCGATACGATTTTATCCCAGCGTTGACGGATGGCAATCGCGCTACGAGTGGGATAGCTTTGACAGCCAGGAATTTCCGAGTTTCAATTTTAACCAGTTCCAGGTCCACTCATTTTATGATACGCTGCGGTACGAGAAGACCTACATCAACAGGGTATACCCGCTTACCATTCCGATCACGGACCTTGATACGGGGAATCTGGGTTTCTTATACAACAAGAAACCGCCCCTCACCGTGCTGGAAATACGAATGGTGGTGAAAAATTTCGTGAAAAAATACGAATACGGATCCTATCCGGACCAGGTGCACTATTTCGCCCTGTCGGACTGGCTTCAGAACGTGGAGCCCGATGAGACGAGCATCGGCGGCAACATCATCACCACAGTCAGGTCCTATGTCCCGGGGATGACGTGGACGATACGCGGATCGATTCCCGTTGCCGGAAGGCATATAATCGCAATACCGGCGGGGGCGGATATACGTCTGTATACCCTGAATACCGATCCCTATGGAACCAGTATCGGGGACAACGTGAGGACCAACAACCCCTGTAATATTCCATGGGATCCGGCGCTGTATCTCGGACCAAACGTGTCAGAGGCCCTTGATTATTATTTGAAAATGGAAATGCAGAGGGTGAAATGGAACGACCTCGTCCCCGGTGCATGCTCCAGTTTTGATTCCTATATAGTGAACTGGGACACCTTTTCGGGAGAAGTGAATGGCAATTTCAAGCTTCCCCCCCTTGCGGTATATGCCGAGGGGACAACCCAGTTCTCCATCGACAATGTGGCGCCGGGTCACTACGATCTCTATGTTGCCAATGTCCCCGCAGAATACGGCCGCCTTTACGAGGACGGGGAATTCAATGCCTATTCCGGCAACCCTATAACGGTGGGCATCGGCACGGCCACGGACAGAAATGGCCTGGACTACATGATTTTTTTGTAGCGCACCGCCAGGGGATGGTACTGCCCATAAGTCTGACCCATACGCGTAACGCCTCTGTAAAGAGGTAGCTCCCCTTCAGTATCCCCACGCTGAAAATTTAGAACTACTCCAATATTGTAATTGACATGCCC
>CAZKPR010000256.1:0-4564 GCA_964554685.1 uncultured Leptospirales bacterium
CTCGGGGTGATACATGCAGTTCAATTCCTCCGCGAAGGAAAACGGCGGTATCAACGCTGGTCCTGACTTTTATCCGGAGGGTATCGGAATCAATGAAGATGAACCGGTTGAAGGGCACGAGTTGGTGATCATCAAACGCAATGGGGAAGACCAGCCCGGCTTCAAGCCCGGCTCCCATGGAGTTGAATTGTTTGGTGTACACGCCGGCCGTGATGCCGGGTCCCGACTGGTACTGCGCGGTAAACGGCAGGTTACCCTTCCCCTTGAATTCAATGTCTGACGGTGAGCCGATGCGTATCCTTTCCATCTCCTGATATTTTTCATTCCATGAGGGTTCCCCTGGTGTAACGATGATGCCTGCCTCGAAGGCCCCCATTTTGAAATGATACCCGATTTCTGGATTAAGGGTAACGGAATTTTCTTCGATAGTCGTAGTTTCCTTGAACACCATCGGAGGCATGTCCGTCAAGGAGTGGCCCGATTCGGTGTTGTGCGTTTGTTGGTACGAGATGTCCGATCGCACTCCGATTGAATGCGATGATCCGAGCCGAATGGCCACGGCGATTGACCCGGAATAGGTCCGATTCCTTTCCCTGCTCGAAAACATTCCTATAGTGGCGGAAGGAGTCAGGAAGAGCCCCTTCGATAAGGTTTTTTTCGAATCGAAATAATTGGACAGGTTAATGCCAAGGATGAAATGCCCGAATTTCCGGGAATAATCGACAGAGGCCTCGATGAAGTCGGAGTCCTTGACATTGATTTTTAATAGTGACGGCGAAAGCTCCCTGAAATATACCTTTGAATCGACATCACGCCGGTAATTGACTGTCACGCCAATGGTATTGGGAGTGGGCTGAAGGCCGAGAAGGGCGGGATTGCGCGTGACATCCTGAGCGCCGTAATGGTTCACGGAGGTCATTCTGCCCATATTGAAACCGCTGGCGTGGAGGGAGAACGGAAAAAAGCCAATCGCCAGCAGAATGAATGAAAATGCCCTACAGCGCCCTCGCATCTGATTCTCCCGGTATGGTATCGGCCTTACCTCGGCGCAGGTATAAACCCTGGAAACAGGATTCCCGTTTTCAGCTCGAAAACCCCCGCGCTAGGATGAGTCAATACCATGAAAACTTTCAATAACAATTTGGTTTTTTGAAGGTGAACCGACTGAGACTTTCCCGGGTTCATGGGGCATTCCTGATTTTCCGATCGACGAGCGAGAGAAGTCCATACAGGGTCTCGATCCGGGGCAGGGATATCCCGTGGCCCCCGGCAATGCGCAGAGTGTTCCCGAGTATCGCCTCTACCTCCATGGGGCGGCCCTCCTCGAAATCCTGGAGCATGCTGGTTTTAAAGGGCTTCATGGCAATGGTGTCGCTGATGCTCCTGTTGATTTGATCGTGGGGTATGGGATGACCGGCCCTTTTCGACAGGAGGACCACTTCTTCCATTATCTTCCTGGTCAGGTCGAGGGTCGGTGCCGAGTTCATGATTTCCGCCGTGTCCGCTCCACCCGCGAGGACCGAAATGGGATTGAGTGGCGCATTCCAGAGAAGCTTCTTCCATCGTGCCGAAATAATATCGTTTTCTATGCGGCACGGCACAACGGTCCGGGAGAAGAGATCGGCGAGCCGTGCGACCTTTTCCGAGGCTCCGGCGGGGTAGGAGCCGATGGCTATGGTCCCGAAATCCTGGTGTTCAACATGTCCATGGCGGGGCCGTGAGGCGCAGATGAACGCCAGGGCGCTTATAATCTCGCTGTCAGGGAATGCCGAGGCCACGGGGGCTTCAATATCTATTCCATTTTGAAGAAGAACGATGGACGTGTGCGGTCCCGGTACCCGGTCCAGCATGCCGGCGAGGTCGATTTCTGGAAGCACCTTGAGGGCAACGATAATATAGTCGGGGTTACCCCGGAATTTCCTGATATCGCGAATGACTTCGGCTGGCTTGAAATGGAAATCCCCCGCCACGCTGGTTATGGTTATCCCTTTTCTGGACACCGCGTCGTAATCGGAGCGGCAAAGGGCCGTGATGCGGGCGCCCGCCTGAGCCAGGCGGCCACCATAATACCCCCCCACGGCGCCGGTTCCGACGAGAAGTATGCGGGTTTCATCTATTTTCATGGTTAAACCTCCCGCCGTCACATTGCACCATGAGCCGGTATATTCAAGGAAAATAATTCAAAACCGTGAGGGATTTCCGGTTCGGGAATTAATAATTGACAGCAGGGGGTTCCGGGGAGAGATAATTCATTACGCAATGCGGATTATGCAGCGTGACGTCGTGCGTGAGGGTCTTTTTTGAAGCCCGTCCCGCCTTCCGGGGCATGGCTTTTCAAACAGAGGGCCCCAGCCGCATGTCGATCAAGATACATCAATGGAGGATTTTCCGTGACTTTCTGGCAAGAATGGGGTGGATATATATTGATCGCGCTTGTCCTGGCGCTGATTGCCGTGGGCTTTTTCCTGTATCGATTTCTCAAGAAGAAACTGCAGAAGAGGATGGATGATCAGCAGGAAATGGTGAATCAGCACAAGGTTCCTGCCTCGATATTGATACTGGAAAAACGGAGGGACCGGATACAAAACGCCAATGTGCCGAAATCGGTTATTGAGCAGGTCCCGAAAATCTACAAGTTAAAAAAGATGCCGATCGTAAAGGCGAAAATCGGCCCACAGGTGATGGACCTGCTCTGCGACGAGGAGGTCTTTGATAAGCTCCCTGAGAGGAAAACAGTACGGGTGGAACTTGCGGGGATATTCATCGCTGCAGTCAAGCAGGGTAAAAAATAGACAGTGAGCAAGTACTGTATAACGTTTACAACTGTACCTACGCTTGAATCGGGAATGGCGATAGCTGATTCCCTCGTGGGTAAGGGTAGCGCTGCATGCGTGAATATCGTACCATCCGTAACATCGGTTTATCTCTGGGAAGGCAAGATTTGCAGGGAGGGAGAGTTACTCCTCCTGATCAAGAGCAGGAAGGAACTGATGGAAAGATTGATTACTGAAATCAACAAACTCCATCCATACGATGTTCCGGAGATTATCTCGCTCGATATTGATTCCGGGAGTGAACCCTACCTGAAATGGATATCGGAAAGCACGGGTGTGCGGTAGTTTTTTCCGACAAACCATGGGAAAAATCTGAAGAAAAACATTGAATGTTCCGTAAAGATTAATTATATTATCAGGCGGGCGAAATGAACAGAATCACCAACAGTATTGTTACAAACAAGTTTGTTCGGTTGATTGAGGAGAACCATCAGGTCATAATTGAGCATTTCATGAATGACATTCTCCGGAACAAAAAGACCGTGGCGTATAGGAAGCTTGATCCGGAGGATATATATGAAATCGGGAGCCGCGTATATCGTGAGTTGTCAAAATGGGTGGCAAAGGACCTGCCCAAGGAGGAAGTGAAGGAATATTACAAGAAGCTGGGTAAAATCCGTAACGAAGAGGGGATACCGGCTTCTCAGTTCTTTCAGGCCCTTGTTCTTTTAAAACGTCACATGTGGCTCTTCATCAGGAGACAGCTGGAGAATGAAATTACCGATTACAAGCAAGCTATGGAGGTGAGCGATCGAGTCATACTTTTCTTTGATAGGGCTGCCTATTATATGCTCACCGGGTATGAAGATGAGCCAGGGAAGAAATGGTAAAAATTCTTAAAAATAAAAAATTTTTACCAAAATCTCTTGACAAAAAACGGCTCAAAAAACTATTATCATTTTCTCGCAAGGGAGACCATTTAATATAATTGATTTCCCTTAACAATCAAAGGGTTATTCATTCTAGAAAGCCTAAGATTTGAAATAATTAAGCGCCTGTTCTGCGGGCGAACTGATTGTTGAAAAATCTCCAATGTATGTTAATATTTGGGGATTTTTTTGTCGCATGTGATAGTTCTTTGAAAACCGGGTAGTAATTGTTAACAGACTCTGTCAATCTATTCGCTTTTGAAACAAATTACTTTGTGATATGTAATCACGGAGAGTTTGATTCTGGCTCAGAACGAACGCTGGCGGCGCGTCTTAAACATGCAAGTCGTACGAGAATCCCGGTGCTTGCATTGGGAGGAAAGTGGCGAACGGGTGAGTAACACGTGGATAATCTACCTCCAGGATTGGGACAACCATTCGAAAGGATGGCTAATACCGAATATGATGGTAGCGGCACAGGCCGTAGCCATTAAAGGTGGGGACCGCAAGGCCTACCACCTGGAGATGAGTCCGCGGCCCATTAGCTTGTTGGTGGGGTAACGGCCCACCAAGGCTACGATGGGTAGCCGGCCTGAGAGGGTGACCGGCCACATTGGGACTGAGATACGGCCCAGACTCCTACGGGAGGCAGCAGTTAAGAATCTTGCGCAATGGGCGCAACCCTGACGCAGCGACGCCGCGTGAATGATGAAGGCCTTCGGGTTGTAAAGTCCAGTAAGCAGGGAAGAATAAGCAACGGGTAATATTCGTTGTGATGACGGTACCTGCCTAAAGCCCCGGCTAACTACGTGCCAGCAGCCGCGGTAATACGTATGGGGCGAGCGTTGTTCGGAATTATTG
>CAZKPR010000257.1:0-4484 GCA_964554685.1 uncultured Leptospirales bacterium
TTCTCCTGGGGCACAGGAGCATCGCCACCACCTCCATCTACACGAAGGTATCGAGCCCGCGCCTCAGGGGGATCAGGAGCCCCCTCTGAGACCGGGGCGGGGGCGCCGGGGAACGGCGTCTCTTTTCGTGTATGATGGGAAGGCGCGGCGCGCATCATCCTCCTTTTTGAGGAATTCGCGTCGCTTCCATTAATTGCTTGAACTCTCCTTCCGGTATGGTAGGTTGTACCTGTTCCGGACATCGGACAGGGATGCCCCATGCGCTCTACCGCCGCCCTCATCATGACAACCATTCTCGCGTTCTCCGGATCCGTCGCGGCGATCACGAAGGAGGACGAGGAGGCCCGCCGGCGGGACCTCGCGGCGATCAATTCCTGCCTGGCCGGGAAAACGGACCCGGGATCCATGCTCATCCGCGCCTCCATCGGGGGGGACCTCGAGGGGGTGAAGCGCGCCATGGCCCGGGGGGCGCGGGTGACCTTTCGTGACGCGTGCCCCGACTACCGGCGGACGCCCATCCTCTGGGCGAGCTTGAGCGGCAGGGAGGAGGTGGCGGCCTTTCTCATCGGGAAGGGCGCCGACGTGAACGCGAAGGACTCCGATTCCATGACCTCCCTCATGTGGGCCGCCTTCTACGGGCACGCCGGCGTGGCGGCGCGCCTCGTCGCCGCGAAGGCCCGCCTCACGGACCGGGACCGGGGCCTCGGCTACACCCCCCTGATGTGGGCCTCCTGGAAGGGGAACGCGGCGACGGTGGGGCTCCTCCTCGAGGCCGGGGCGGGAACGAACGCGAAGGCCGACCTGGACGTCTCCCTGAGCTTTGCCGCCGGGGCCGGGCACGAAGAATCGGTCCCGCTCCTTCTCGCCGCCGGGGCCGACGTGAACGCAGTGAACGCCGCGGGGAACACGCCCCTCATCGAGGCCGTGGACAGCGGGCACGACGGCATCGCCCGGTTCCTCATTGAAAAGGGCGCCGACGTGAACCACCGGGGCGTCGGGGGCCTCACGCCCCTCATCATGGCCTGCTCCCACGGCCGCGCGGAGGTCGCCCGGGCCCTTCTCGAGGCCGGCGCCGATCCCTCCTACGCGAACCGCTACGGGAACAGCGCCCTCATCTCCGCGTGCAGGAACAGGGGGAGCGCCGCCATCGTGGCGATGCTCATCGAAAAGGGCGTTGACGTGAACCGCCGGGACGGCGGGGGCTTCACGCCCCTCCACTGGGCGGCCTTCTTCGGGCACGCCGACTCGGCCCGTCTCCTCCTCGCCGCCGGTGCGGACGCGGGGGTCCGCAACGGGAAGGGAAAGACGGCCCTGGGGATCGCCCGGGAGCGGAACAATGGCGATATCGCGAAGATTCTGCGGGAGGCCGGGGCCGCGGAGTAAGGCGGCGCGCCGGCACCTGAACTGATACCGGACCCGGCCCGCCGCCGGTCATCCCGATCAAAGGAGGAACGCCATGCTGATTCAACTTCCCTGGGGCCCCGGCACGCTTCCCCTCGAGGTCCCCGATACCTGGGACGTGGTCATCCCGAAGCGTCGCGAGGGCGCGAGGAAGGGCGCTTCGAAAAAGGCCCCGGACGAGCTCGCCCTGGTGCGGGAGTCCCTCAGGAAACCCGCCGGCGCGAAGCCCCTGGGGTCCCTGCGCCTCCGGGGGAAGAACGTCGTGGTGATCGTGGACGACAACACGCGGCCCACGCCGGTGCACCGCTTCTTCCACCTCGTCCTCGACGCCCTGAAAAAAGCCGGGGCCACTACCAAAAAGGTCACGGTGATACCCGGCCTGGGAATCCACACGCCCATGACCGAAGCCGAGATGGCGGCGAAGCTGGG
The DNA here is from genome assembly GCA_964554685.1 of uncultured Leptospirales bacterium. GTDB lineage: Bacteria > Spirochaetota > UBA4802 > UBA4802 > UBA5550 > RBG-16-49-21. The sequence goes on from CAZKPR010000257.1 coordinate 1,831, forward strand.
ACCGAAGAACCTGAAGGCCGTGGCCTGGGAGAACCATGACGCCTTCGATCTCAACGCCAACCACTACTTCGGCTCCACGGGGAGGAACACCCCGGTCTACCTGAACCGCCGCCTGAAGGACGCGGACCTCATCATACTCGTGGGGATCATGGAGCCGCACCTCTGGGCCGGCTTCGGCGGCGGCCTGAAGAACATACTCCCCGGCGTCGCCTACGCGGAGACCATCGGGATCCACCACGGCATCCTCGCCGAGCCCCCCTACCGGGTGAACCGCGTCGGCATGATGCCCGAGGAGAACTCCTTCCGCCGGGACCTGGAGGAGGTGCGGCGGATGATCCCGGCGGAGATCTTCTGCCTCAACGTGGCCATCGACCACGAGCGGCGGATCATCGCCTCCTTCGCCGGGGATCCCGTGGAATCGCACCGGGAGGGCGTCGCCTTCATCGCCCGGGAGCAGGGCCTGCACCTGGAGCGCCGCGTGGAGGGCATCATCCTCAACTCCCATCCCTTCGACATCAACTTCAAGCAGGGGATGCGCTGCGTGGGTAACTCCCTCCCGGCCCTGGAGCCCGGTGGCGTCGTGATGTCCTGCATGCGCGCCGAGCGGGGCCTCGACGACATCATACCCCCCGGGGGATCGAAACCGTTATGGCTCGCGAAGCGGGTCCTCCGGATCGCCGGGGCTTCCCGGGTGATGAAGGTCCTCGAGAAGTCCAGGAAGGGCCTGAATCCCGAGGAGAAGTTCCTCGTGTACTACTCGATGCAGCTCATGCGTGAGTATGACTTCTTCATCCACGCCCCCACGATAACGCCCGCCATGGCGAAGAGCCTCGGGTTCTTCGTCCACTGCGAGCGCCCGGAGGACGTGATCCGCCGGGGCGTGAAGAAGCTGGGAAAGCGCGCCAGGGTCGCGGTCTTCACGGAGCCGGGCGTGACCTACCCGATCGTGGGGTGACGCCATGGGATCCTTTACATGGGACCACCGCCTGGAAACCGGGATTGAACGCATCGACACCCAGCACTGGGAGCTCTTCAAGCGCTTCGACGCCCTGGAGCTGGCGATCTACGAAAGCAGAACCAGGGCCACGACGGAGCTGGTCATCATGATCGAGTACCTCGAGCGGTACGTGACGGAGCATTTCGACACCGAGGAGGAGCTGATGATGAAGGCGAACTACCCGGACCTCTCCCGGCACCGCGCCGAGCATGAGAAGTTCAGGCGCCTCTTCGAGGGATTTAAGAAGGAATATAAGGAGAAGGGGGCGGATTTCTATCTTACCCTGGACGTGGACAGGGAGCTCAGGAAATGGTGGGAGCACCATATTCTGGAGGTGGACATGGCCTACGTGCCCTTCCTTAAGGGTAAAACGAAAGGCTAGCCGCGGGAGCGGAGGTTTTTCATGAAGTCGCGGTAATTCTTGACGTAATGCTCCGCGGCGTCGAGGATCTCCGCGGTCTCCTCACCGGTCACGGGACGGACGACCCGGGCCGGGGCCCCCAGGACCAGGGAGTTGTCGGGTATCACCATGCCCCCCGTCACCAGGGCGCCGGCCCCCACCAGGCAGTTTTTCCCGATTACGGCGCCGTTCAGCACGATGGCACCGATGCCCACCAGGGTGTCGTCCCCCACGGTGCAGCCGTGGAGCATCGCCCGGTGGGCCACGGTGACCCCCCGGCCTATCATGAGGTCGCGCCCTTCGTCGCAGTGGAGGACCGCGCCGTCCTGGATGTTCGTCCCGTCGCCGATCTCTATCGTGCCATGGTCGCCCCGCGCCACGGCGCCGAACCAGAGGCTCACCCCGCTACCGATCCGGACGGACCCGACGACGACGGCGCTTTCGGCGATGAAGTGGTCCCCGTCGGCGAATTCGACTCTTTTCTCACCCAGGTCGTAGATCATGATGCCGCCCCCTTCTTGGTGGTGTCTCTTCCTGATACAGGTGGGGAGGCGGCCCGATTGATCAATGATTTTTTTTCAGGCGGGGCGCCGCGTCGACCGGCGGAAAAGAAAAGGGATTGATTTTCACGGCGGCACCGGCGAGACTTACACCGCCGCCGGCTCCGCCGGCAGGCCCCACGGGGGTGGACGCCAGATGGGAACGGTCCTGTATCGCGCGGTTGAGCGCCTTGGATCCAGCGTGATCCGGCTCTGGTCGGAGCTCGCGGGCTTCGCCTCCTACCTGGTGTCGGCTCATTCCGCACCCTCCGCGTCGACCGGCTCAGGTTCCTCTTGAACATCATGCTGAACCAGGCCCGGTTCACCGGTATCGACGCGCTTCCCTTCCTCATCATCGTCGCCATGCTCGTGGGTGGGGTCGTCATCGTCCAGGGCATCACCAACCTCCCGAAGTTCGGCATCGAGGGGTATTTCAGCAACCTCCTGATCATCATCATCGCCCGGGAACTCGGGCCCCTCATCACCGCCCTGATCGTGATCAGCCTCTCCGGCACGGCCATGTCCACGCAGATCGCGACCCAGAAGTGGAGCCGTGAGATACTCTCCCTGGAGATGGCGGGGATCGACCCCCATCTCTACATCCTGGTTCCCCGCATCGCCGCCTCGACGATCTCGAGCTTTTCCCGCATCAGCTTATTCGACATGGCTGCCTACCTGGGGGGATACCTGAGTACCCTGACCTCGGTATACACGCCCC
>CAZKPR010000258.1:0-4475 GCA_964554685.1 uncultured Leptospirales bacterium
AGAGCACGTTCTGACTCGAAGCGTTTCATTGTGAGTTGCCACCAAAAAGAAAATCGCCGCATCCCTGAGGGCCGCCGTATCCATGAAGACAAGGGTCGCCCTGGCGTCGGGAGGGATTTCGCGGGAAACGCGCATCCTCCCCTCCTTCACGACGATAGCCCTCTCGACGCTCCCGTCCCCGGTCCTGATCCCCACTGAAAAATCGAAGGGCCCGTAATCGGAGCGGAGGTACCGGTTGAGCGAGGGACGCCGGTTGAAATTGAAGGCCATGAACCTCAGGAACAGATTCGTGAGCCGGTCGGCGATTCCCCGGGATTTTGTTCCGGGCGAGGAGACGGCGGCGACATTCATGATACACCTCCCGGTGCGAGTGTCAGGGTTCGAAGGCGCCCGACTCGAAGGCTTCCTTCAATTGCACGAGGGACACCACGAGATCGTCGACCCTCCGCGCCAGTATCTCGTCGGACTTCTCGTCGACCTCGTAGAGGACCCTGCTGTTGTAGAGACTGATGATGCCGTGGAGATCGGCCCAGAACCGGATGGCGGCATAGCGCACAAGCTCCTCCATGCCCGCGGCGGCGTCCCCGATAATGGCCCGGTTTTCCTCGATGATGATGCCGAAGCATTTCAGGGCGATCTGCTTTTCCCTGAAGGCAAGGGCCTCCATTGCGGTACCCCTGTAATCGGTGTACTTTGGTGTATGCATGTTGAACATGATGTCGTAGTAGTCGGGATAGGTAAGGGCAAAATCGACATAGGCGCGTATCATCGCCTCGAGCCGCCCTGCGGGTTCATCTATGAGGTCCCGCTTATCAACCATCATGTCGTAGAGGAGCTCAAATCCCCTGATGTAGATCATCAGGTTGAGCTCGTCCTTGGAGCTGTAGTAATTGTAGATGGTCGTGGCGGTGATGCCGAGGCGGGCGGCGATCTTTCTCATGCTCAGGTTGTTAAAACCGTCCTCGATAATGAGCTGGAGCGCCGTGTCAAGTATCTGCTCCTTGATGATATCAATCTCTTCCCTGGTGCGAGGCAGTTTGGGCATCTTTTTGCCTATGATCAATCCTTTGATTAACAATGTTATAATAACACCGTTATTATTATTTGTCAAGCAGTAACCCGATAAATAACGAAAAAATTCTACCGATAACCCCAGGTTGCCCCGAGGGCGGTCATTTTATGGTAAAAGCGTGGTAATAATCCCCGCCAGGTATCCGGGATCGGTGAGTTGAAGATTATCTACGCCCCTATTCGTCTCTCTATACACACCCCTGGGAGAAATCGCGGCCGTCCTTTGCAGCACCCTCTGTTTCGCCTTCACGGTCCTTTCCACCTCGTCATAGGAGAGTTCGAATTGATACAGCGTGTCCCCCAGATCGCCGGGATTGTAACCAAGGACAACGAGGGGAACGGGGGGAAACGGACCCTCGTCCTTTATCTCTTTCACGCTCTGACGAAATCCCGCGATATATTCGTCAATCATCGTTTCGTTGGTCCTGCCCAGGGAGAAGTAACCCCTGACCGGATCCACGAGGGACGAGGGAAGGCCCGGAAGGTGGACCACGCGGAGGGTCCTGGAAAGGCCGGAGCGGCTCAAACCATATGAAAAAAAGATAAAACCGCTTCGATTCAATAGATTTTGATACACTATCGAGGGGGTTTCTTTCTTCACATCCTCCTCGTAAATGGTCAGGGGATTGACCAGGAGAACGGCGCGTATTGAACCGGGATTCCTCCGGGCGAAATGAAGGGCGTACATCCCCCCGAGTCCGTGTCCCACCAGGATATAGGGTCCGCGACATTCCGCTGCTTCGAGGAGGGACTTCAGTTCCCCGGAAATTCGTGCCGCCGTCCGCGGTCCCTCGCCACTCTCGCTCCACCCGTAACCCGCGCGGTCGTAGGTAATGACCCTGGCACGCGTTGCGACGCGCCCCTGGACATCCCACCAGGTCATGGAAGGCTCGCCCACGTCACCCTGGATCACCACGGTAACGGGCCCCTCCCCTTTCACCGTGGCATAGACGCCACGCCCATTTACATCATAGAGCCTGCCCGGCGCAAGGGGCGCCCGGAGCCATCGCGCGGACGCGAAGGCGTTGTAGAGGGCGCTCACGGCGATGCATCCCGCGATACACGCGAGGGGCAGTGTGACGGCAAGGGCTATCGTTCGTTTCTTCATGGCACGATCTTCTTTTCACCGACAGTGGGGTGTTTCTTGAACAATTCGATTGGATCAACGTCATGGATCCAGGGCTCGCCGGTATCATGGGGCATGCGCTTGAAAATGACAATATGATCGGGAATGATCCGAAGCAGGGTCAGGTCATGGAAAAAGGGAATATGATTTTTGAATATCCGGAGGGGACGGTACGCGGTCCTGTTGCCGAAGAGGTCCATGAAGTATGAACGGTTTTCCCGGGCAAGGCGGATGAAGCGCTCGGGTACCACCATGCCCTTGGGCAGCTTGAGCTCCTCGCTCCAGAGGAACCGGTAATAGTAACTCGAGGTAAGCACGATAAAGTCGGGCCTGCGCTCCTCGACCTTCGAAAGACCCTCCTTGACGCGATAGGCCCGGGTACCATCGGGGAATCGCGGGAGATAGTGGCGATAGGAGTAGTATTCAACCACGGACCCTTCCGGGATGGTTCGCTCCATCCAGTCTTCCGCCCGGTAACGAAGGTCCATCAGGAAATTCGCGTTGATCGACGCCGTCAGGTAGAGCGGGTGGATCGCCATGGCCAGGAAGAGGACGTAGGCGAGGACGCGCCGTTTCTCCCCGTGGCGCTCTTCGACGAAACGAATCACCACATCGAAAAAATAACCCGCGTATACCGACAGAAACACCGTCAGGGGGAGATTGAAGCGGTACACTCCCTGGCGCACGACCTGCACGAAGAACAGGTAATAGGAGACCATGGCGAGAAAAAAGACCAGTGCCCGCGCCCGTTCAGCCGGGGCATTTCTCATCGCGACGAACATGGTGACGACGCCTGCGATACCCGCCAGGAAGAAAGGAACGCCCATGCCGTACATCATCATCTGGAAGCCGGTTTGCACGAGGAGCATCAGGACGCCATGGATATCGTTGGAGAAGCTGATGGAGCGCGCGCTCCCCTCGCCCAGGAGGAACGCCATTCTCATGAGAAAACCCCGTCCGTTGAGGAACACGTTCTCCACGATGAGCGTCCCCGCGATAAACGCGATGATAAAGGCGGCAACCCGCCTGTCCAGGAGGACGTCACGGAACCTTCGCGTCGCCGTCCCGTACCGCGCGGGGTAGACGAAAAGATAAAACACAAGGGGTATGACGAATATGGCGTAGGCCTGGTCCTTGGTGCCGAAGGAGAGGCATACCAGGAGGGCGCAGATCACGTAGTCGCGGGCAGTGCCGCCCCGCGTGATCATGATCAGCGAATGCAGGGCCAGCATCGACCAGAACAGGTAAGGTACTTCCACCTTCGCCACGTGGGCGTGGAAATTGAGTATGGCGTTCAGCGAAACTATGATCGACGCCAGGAGCGCGGCCCTGCGGCCGAAAAGCTCCCTGGAGGAACGGAAGACCATGTACACGATGCCGGCGCCCATGAACACCGACACCATGCGGTCGATGACGATGAGGGCCGTGGCGTAGGGCGTGGAGCGGATCGTCAGGAGAAGGCGGTGAAGATTGAGGCCCTCCATCATGTTGCTGTTTATCATCGCCGCTATGACCACGGGCAGGTTGCATATCGCGAGTATCACCTGGTGCACCAGGGGATACTTGTTGAAATAACCGAAAGAAAAAATCCTGCTCAGCCCGAAAAGGGGATGGAAGGGAGCCAGGGAATCAGGGCACCAGGTCTCGGTGTTGGGAAGTCCCCAGAGGATACCGACGGAAAAAAGAACCACGGAGAAAAGCAGCACAAAGGCGATGCCCCCTCCCGAGATTTTCCCTATTCTGTGGCGCAATGATGCCCTCTCCATGCGTGAAACCCTTCTTCAGCGTGTCACCGGGCAGCCGGGGAAAAACCCCTTCCCCGGGCTTCCCCTGACAAACTCGCGGATTCAATGCCGCGCCCGTTTTTTAACCATTTGGTTAATACAAACCAGCAGACTCGCCCTGTCAATTTTTTTTCTCCATAAGTGTAAATTATTCACCCCCCGTCCCGCCGGGGACAGGGGGGAGACACGCGCCTCTCCTTCGGCGTCAGGGGCAGCTGCGTCATGGTTGACGGGATGAACCATACGGCACGCCACTACACGCCCGACCGGAACCACAACGGTGTATTCATACCCCTCACCTATTCCGCCGGGATCTACAACGGCCACAGCTGGTGCGGCGACATCTACCCCCGCTGGGGCCAGCACTTCGAAAGTTCCTACACCCATACCCACTTCAGGGGTCCCTACCGGGGCAGCCTCCTTTCCCTGAACCTGAACGGCACCCTCTGGTTCCCCGGAATAGTGAGGCGCCACAGCCTCTTCTTCCAGGTGAT
>CAZKPR010000259.1:0-4462 GCA_964554685.1 uncultured Leptospirales bacterium
TTATTATTTGTTAGTTACCATTGTCCAGGTGGCAAACATTGAACTCGCGAAGTAGAGGATAAGCCCGGCGATGTAGATACAAACATGCAGATGGCCGCTCCAGGCAAAGCGGTAGTCAAGTCCCGCAATGACAGGCACCCCGAGCCAGGGAATAATGCCGATTTTCGTGAGAACCTTGTCCCATCCCTTGGCGTCCTCCTTTTTCTTGCCGCGCTCTTCAATCAATTCGGGAGGCAGCAGGAACCCGTTTATGATGAGTATCATGATGCTCAAGGCCAGGAGGATCCAGGGCCATTGCCACTCTAACGTCCCGGCCGAGATAAAGATGCAGAGCCACTGGATAACTAATGAAACAAGTATCTGCGCAAATCTTCTCAGGATGTTTTTATTCATCTCTCCCTCCTCGGGCCCGCCGTACTATCAAAAGAATGCGCCGTCAAGACTCGTTCTCCCGTTTTTGTATCTGCTCGATGGCTTCGGTGACGAAACCAACCGGCATGTTGAGTATCTTTGAAATTTCATCGGCTGATGTACCCTCCTTCGATAAACGGAATGAGAGAAATTCCATCGACTCGCCGATTTCAATGATGTGTCTGTCGGGGTCGTAGAACCTGGCGACCTTCTGCCTCCATGGCTGTTCCCTTGTCTCATGGATGAATTCCACATTGGTGTGCTTCAATTTTTCCACCATTTTTTCAATATCATCATGCTCGAAATAGAGCTCAAAGCCGTTGCTTCCTTTCGTGACGGGTTTCCCGTCAATCAGTTCCGAAAAATGGGACTTCAGATGTAGGGCGAAATCACCTTCGAAGGTAATGTTTTCCCCGAAATCATACTTGATTTTTTGTTCCAGCATGACTTCGTAGAATTCCCGTGAAACCGTAATGTCTTCGACGACGATGAGAGGGCAGATATATTTCATGTCAATCACCCGCGTGGTGGTCCGGGAGAAGAATTCGGGACCCCGATCATCAATACATCTTGACACGCGGCGGTCTCCTGTAAACCTCAATTTACGGGGTCAGAAACAATGATGCGGGAAATCTTCGGGACCATCTGCCTTGCCGGGGCACTCCAGGCTCTTCTCCTCTCCCTCGTGTTGATCATCAAGAGGAGCAACCGGAGGGCCAACCGTTTTCTTTCCCTTTTTACGATCTTCATGGCCCTGGATGCCCTGGAGCTCTATCTCGCGTCAAGGGGATACATCGTCTCGGCCCGCCCGTACCAGTTCAGTATTCTTCCCTATTCGTATGTTTTCGGGCCCTCGATATTTCTCTACGTTGCCCTTCTGACGGCGCGCATCAACGCCGTTTCAAAAAAACACCTTCTGCTCTATGCGCCATTCCTGCTTGCCCTTGGTGTCAACATGTTCCTCTTCGCCTCGTTCGAAACGCCCCGGTTGCCGCGCTCCGTACTGCACGCCAACATGATCATCAACGGCGGGGGGCTGATTGTTGAAGCCCTTTTCTACGGCGTCTCCTATTACATGATTCACAACTATATCGAAAGGCTGAAGGAGTATTTCTCCGCCATTGACAGGATGAAGCTCTCCCTTTTCAGGATTGGGCTCGTGGTCCTGATTCTCGTCGTTATTGCGTTTTTTCTCTCCCTGGTTGGGGAGGGCCATGTGAGACGGGAATACAAGCTTCCCGACATCATCGCCATACTCGTCAGCATGGGCCTCGGATTCGTAATCGCCCTTATCGCCATGATCCAGCCCGAGATATTCAACCGGGTCCGCCTCATGGAAAGGGCCGTGCCCGATGACGGCGGGGGGGCCGCTCCGAGGTATGAAAAACTGAGGCTTCCGGCCTCGGAGGAGGAAGACTATGTGAAAAAGCTGAAGAGGGTCATGGATGAAAAGAAACCCTACCTCCGGGAGGAACTGACCCTCCAGGACCTGGCCGATGAGCTCGCCATGACCACGCATCATCTTTCGATGGTGCTGAACATCCACTTCAAGCGGAATTTTTATGCGTTTATCAACGGCTACCGTGTTGAGGACGCGAAACGGAAGCTGGCCGACCCCCATTACCGGGACCACACCATCCTGTCCATCGCCTTCGGCTCGGGTTTCAATTCGAAGACGACCTTCAACCAGATGTTCAAAAAATTCACCGGGAAAACCCCCGGCGAATACCGCCGGGAACTGTCCGGGCAAAGCGGCATGTAGAAAAAAATGGTACGGGTTCAGTAACCCGGACGACAGGTCCTGGCAGACATGGTAAGCTTCGGGTTAACGGAACGGGGGCGGAGGCTCCAGTCCCGAAGACCGAGGAGGATGAGACATGATATTTCACACCGCCATGAATCTGTTAACCACAGGGGACCTGCCGGCCCAGCTGAAAATGGCCGGGATCATGAAGCATGAGGGCCGCCGTATCTTCTACCATGCGGGCATCGAAACGGGGATGTTTCGATCGCTGGCCAGGCCGTCGACCCTCGATGAGCTCGCCCGTGAATGCGGCATCGCGGACAGGCAGCTCCTGTCGTCACTGCTGGACCTAGGCCTTTCGCTCGGTGAAGTATCGTGCAGAAAGGGGAACTACCGCCTGAAGGGCGCCATGGCGAAGTCCCTGGCTCGCAGCGTGCCCCTGGCAGAGCTCATCAGGGAAACGGTGCGCTACCATGGCGACGTGGCGTGCGGGCTTCCCCGGTATCTTCAGCATGGGGAAAAGGGGGAGTATCTTAAGGAGTACGGCGGTGTGATCGCCGAGTCGTCGCGATTGACTGAACCGCTGATAAAGGGCTTCATCTATCGCACGGTCGGAAAGTCGGCGCCTCTTCGGATTCTCGAATTCGGCTGCGGTGCCGGCGAGTACCTGAAATACTATGTCGATATCAACGGCGGGAACGGGGGACTTGCCATCGACATCGACGCCTCTGCCGTGGAAATCGCGCGCAGGAGAATACGTGAGAACGGTATCGAGGAAAATTTCACCGTGCGCCATGAGGGCATACTGAACGCCGGATCATGGCGGGGCGAATCATACGATCTCGTCACATCCTATTCAAACATATATTATTTTTCCGATGAAGAGCGGATGCGATTGTTCGAGACGGTTCGGAAGCTTTTAAGGAGTGATGGCAGGTTCATGCTGACAACGGCCATGAAAAACGGGACCCTGTCCTCCTCGTACTATGACCTCATTTTCTCCGCGACGCGGGGCCTCTACCCCCTCCCGCGTAAAAGCGACATCGTCACCGATTTAAAAAAAACGGGGTTTGCCCGCGTGGATACCGTGAATCTCCTGGGCAGGTCCTTCACGGGAATCGTGGCCCATGCGCAACCGTGACCCTGCCTGGCCCTTCAAGGCCGGACACGTCATGCCTCCCGGGCAGTCACCTGCCCGGGACCGGTTTTTTTCTCCGGAAGATCCCCACGCGTTGCGTGTACTCGATATAATCTTTCCCGAATCGTACCGCCAGGTCATTATCCTCGAGAATGGTATAGCTGATAAAGAGGGGTATCCATATGATGGAATAGAGCAGCAACGGCAGGCTGTTCAATACCATCGCGATACCGAGCCAGGAGAGCATTTCACCCAGGGTCTGCGGGTGCCGCATGTAATGGTAGATTCCCCCGTAGAGGGTACTCTCTTTGTGGGGCACCGCCACCTCCCTGCCCGCGATGATCGTGCTGTACACCATGAAGCCCAGGGTAAATAATGTAATGATGCCTCCGGGGACCTGGATCATCAGGGCGTTTTCTTCAATTATTTTAAAGTTCCAGGTATCCCCGAATATGAACAGTATGTATCCTCCCAGGGTCAGCATTTCGAACACCATGGCGGCCATGCGCACTCTTCCGCACAGGGGATAGGCCCTCTCCCCGATGCGCAGCGCCAGTGACGCCGGTTGAATGCTGATGATGTAGAGAATCGAGAACGCGATTGTCCCGATGACGATGCAGGCCAGTGCGAGCAGGGATATCATGGCCGCGCCTCCTTCCGGATCGTGATTGTTGTGCCGATTACGTGCCGTCGCCGCGGCGCGGGATGCGCCGGGCGCCAATGTTATAATATACGCCTTGCTGTGGTAGTGTCAATAGCCGCATTCAAAGAAAAAAACCTGACCAGTTTAAAGGGATTTGATTCTTTATAATTGCGTATGGTAAATCCGGTTTCTTCAAGAAATTCCATGAATTCCCTGGCCGTGTACATGCGTTCATAGGGATGACGGGATAGTGCCTTCCATAACCTGCCGATGCCCGTGCTGAATGAATCAAGTGAGAGATCTTCGATGATAAGCTCACCCCGCGGTTTCAACACCCGTTTCAATTCCCGTACACATTCTTTCCAGTCGGGGATATGGTGAATGATGCCGAAATCAAAAATTGCGTCAAACCGGTTATCCGGGAAATCAAGGTGTGCCGCATCCATCACCTTGAACGAGATCGATGGGTCGGCATTTCGTTTCCGGGCTTTGGAGATCATTGTTTCATCAAGTTCGATTGCGATGA
>CAZKPR010000260.1:0-4461 GCA_964554685.1 uncultured Leptospirales bacterium
AGCCACCGTTCAAAGGCCTTTGATGAGATCATACAGCATACGGAAGCTCTTCTCCGTGAGCTTATGAATATCCCCGACAACTACAGGGTTCTTTTCCTTCAGGGAGGCGCATCGAGCCAGTTTTCGATGATTCCGCTAAACCTGATGAAAAAATCCAAGAAGGTTGACGTTATTCACACCGGAAGCTGGACCAAAAAGGCCATGGAAGAAATTAAGCGCTATGGCTCAATGAATCTGGTGGCATCATCGGAAGATAAAAATTTTTCATATATCCCCAAGACCGATCCGGCCACTTACTCGAAAGATGCTGATTACTTCTATATCTGTTCAAATAACACTATAGAAGGTACCCGTTTTACCTCGTATCCTGAAACGGGCGGCATTCCCCTGGTTTCGGATATGTCATCCCACATCCTCTCCGAAGTTGTTGATGTCGCGAAATTCGGGATAATCTTCGCCGGTGCCCAGAAAAATATTGGCCCGGCAGGTCTCACGATAGTGATTATTCGCGACGATCTGGTGGGACACGCCATGGATATTACTCCCGTGATGTTCAACTATAAAATTCATGCTGACAACAAGTCACTCTACAACACCCCCCCGACATACGGGATATATATGGCGATGCTGGTGTTTGAGTGGCTGAAGGACCTCGGCGGTCTCTCCGCCATGCAGGCAATCAACGAGGAGAAGGCGGGGATGCTCTACGACTTCCTCGACAATTCCTCGATGTTCAGCAGCCCCATAGCGCCCGAAGACCGTTCACTTATGAACGTCCCCTTCGTAACCGGCTCCGATGAAATCGACAAGAAATTCGTCAAGGAAGCGCGAGCCTCAGGTCTCGTACAGCTTGAAGGGCACCGTTCCGTGGGAGGAATGCGGGCCAGTATTTACAACTCAATGCCTGTCGAGGGAGTGAAGAAGCTCGTAGACTTCATGAAAAAATTTGAATCTGAAAACAAGTGAGGTTCACGTCATGTTTAAAATTCAAAAACTGAATAATATATCCACGGAGGGTCTCAAGAGACTCCCCGGAGATATGTACGAACACGCCACGGATATAAACAATCCGGATGCGATTATTGTCCGCAGCGCTGACATGCATAAACTTGAAATACCCCAGTCGGTCCTCGCCATCGCCAGGGCCGGCGCCGGGGTGAACAACATTCCCATCCCGGCTTGTTCGGAACGAGGCATCGTTGTTTTCAACACTCCCGGTGCGAACGCAAACGCGGTAAAAGAAATGGTCATTCTCGGCCTTCTTCTTTCCTCCCGGAAAGTAATAGAAGGCATCAACTGGGCGAAAGGCCTTGCAGGGAAAGGCGATGAAGTCCCCAAGATGATCGAGAAGGGTAAATCCAACTACGCCGGTCCCGAGATTAAGGGGAAAAAACTTGGCGTGATCGGCCTCGGGGCCATCGGGGTGATGGTTGCAAATGACGCCCTGGCTCTCGGCATGGAAGTCTCAGGCTACGACCCCTTTATTTCTATAGAGGCGGCCTGGGGACTTTCGCGGTCTGTTAAACGGGCTATCAGTCTTGATTCTCTTATCGCTGATTCAGACTACCTGACGATGCACGCACCGCTGAATGATTCCACTAAGGGAATCATAAACAAAGATAAATTCACACTGATGAAAAAAGGGGTGCGCATTGTAAATTTCGCGCGGGGTGGATTGGTTAACAACGCGGATTTAAAAATCGCGATAGAAAACGGAACCGTCGCCAGCTACGTTACCGATTTCCCCGATGATGACCTTCTTCATGTCGAAGGAGTCGTCCCCATCCCCCATCTCGGCGCTTCCACACCCGAATCGGAAGAAAATTGTGCCGTGATGGCAGCCGAACAGCTCAAGCAGTTCCTTGAGATGGGAAATATCATCAACTCGGTGAATTTCCCTGATTGCACCATGGCCCTTTCCGATGCGAAAAGGATCGTTATTGCGAATCGCAACATACCGGCCATTATCGGCAGCATCACCCAGGTATTTGCCGAAGCGAAGATAAATATCAAGGATATGCTCAACAAGAGCAAGGGAGATTACGCCTACAACATCATTGACATCGATGGAAAGATTGACGAAAATACCGTCACCAGGTTGAAAGAAATAAGCGACATACTCATGGTGAGGGTCATCTAAAAAAAAGGGGCTGTCCTTTTTTACGGGACAGCCCCACTTTTTCCAATTGTTTATGCAGCGGAATTTATCGCCCCCTTTTACCTACAATATTGAAAAGTTGGCGAAATACGGGTTTTCCATCGTTATCAAAAATAAGTATCGCCACTTCATTGAAAAAGAAATAATTTTTTCTGTACAGACTAACGTGCTCTGTGGTGATAAATAATTTTTCTTCCAGGCGATAGGGTTTGCCTGTCGCCTGGTCCGTGCCTTGTTTCGGATCCTTCGGAAATTTAACCAGCTTCACCAGTTCATTCCCGTCTTTGTCTTTTTTTACTTTCCCTTCGCTGTCGGTATCCGGGTACGTGAAATTTGAAATGTCGCCGGGGAATGGCACAAAACTTCGTATACGCTCTTCAGGAGGGATAGGCTCTTCAAAACTCGACCTCGTTTTCTGCTTTTTCTCGAATGTTGCGATCGCGAATATATACAGATCCATGGGATCGTCAGTCTGGTTCTCGAGAAGAAATTCCACTTCGAGAATTTCACCTCTACCGGATGGATCAATTTTTTTATTGAAATACACGCTTTTTACTTTGAACCGATTGCTGTACTGAGCAAGGACTGGAATGTTCGTACCTGCTTCCGGTGCAGTGGACGTTTTTTCGGCTTGTGAAAAAGTCACGGCGGGAATCAGAGCGAAAAGCAACAATGCAATATATTTCTTCATGATACGCCTCATAATCATAATATGGATGTCATCAGGAATATTGTCGGAAGGTAGAAAATAAAAAATTAGCCAATAAATCCCGTCAGAGCTGCTCATCACCATTGAAGAGCAGCTCACCCGTCGTATCGTCAACATGCTCCGAAAATTTAAGACCGAGATGCCGATATGCCATTCCCGTGGCCACTCTTCCCCGTGGGGTACGCTTCAGAAGACCCATCTGCACAAGAAACGGCTCATAATAATCTTCCAGCGTATCGATCTCTTCTCCCACGGAAATCGCGATTGTTTTGATTCCAACGGGCCCTCCGTTGTATTTGGATATTATAGTCGAAATGAACTTTCTATCCATTTCGTCTAGACCGAGTTCATCAATTTCCAGCTTATCTAGAGCGAATCTTGTAATTGAGAGATCGATTCTCGCTCGTCTCGCAACGGTTGCAAAATCCGATACACGCTTGAGCATCCTGTTCACTATCCGTGGTGTCCGGCGAGATCTCTTTGCGATTTCAAGAGCAGCGTCGTCATCAATTTCACATTTAATTATTGAAGCCGATCGCACGGCAATTTCACGCAATTCCTCGATGGAGTAGTAATCAAGACGAAAATTTATTCCAAATCGATCTCTGAGGGCCGAGGTAAGAAGACCGGTCCGCGTGGTCGCTCCAATGAGGGTGAAGGGGGCAAGATTAAGTTTTATGCTCCGGGCCCCGATTCCCTGGCCAATCACGATATCCAATGAACGATCCTCAAGGGCGGGATACAGGATCTCTTCAATCGATGGCGGGAGCCGGTGTATCTCGTCGATGAACAGGACATCACCCTCTTCGAGACCCGTCAGAATCGAGGCGAGGTCACCGGCTTTCTCGATAACCGGCGCAGAGGTCGCTTTAATGTTCACCTCAAGCTCTCTTGCGATGATAAGCGCCAGCGTTGTTTTCCCCAAACCCGGTGGACCCGCCAGCATTACGTGGTCCAGGGGAACTCCCCGAATCTTCGCAGATTCGATAAAAACGTTCAGGTTCTCCGTTATTCTCTTCTGCCCGATAAATTCCCCGATCCTCCCGGGCCTAAGCGAGCTCTCATTTTCCATCTCATCGGGAAGTATACCCGAACAGGTGAACTTTTCTTCATGCATCGGGCACCGTCTACCGCTTTGTTTGTTCTGCTTCACGAATTGCGTCGATTATACTTTCCGCGCTTTTCAACTTAACAATTTTATCCCGGAGACCCTGGTTGCTCATCAGCTTTGCGATATTGGCCAGCGTCTTAATATGCTGGGTGAGCTTGTTTTTCGGAACAAGCAACAAAATGGTAATTTTGACGGGCTGATCGTCGATTGAATCAAAATCCATCCCCTGGTGAACAACGGCGAGTATCAGAACGGTATCCTTCACCCGGAGGGTCGTACAGTGCGGGATAGCCACACCGTTACCAATTCCCGTACTCATTGACTTTTCTCTTTCAACAAGAGCTTTTTTAACTTCGTCGCTGTCCTTTGGATCAACCTCTTTGTTCTTAACCGCCAGATCGACCATTTCCTCGATCAGTTCCCAACGGTTCGTTGAAGCCGTTTTAAGAAGTATATTCTGTTTTTTTAAATGCTCTGATAGTT
>CAZKPR010000261.1:0-4427 GCA_964554685.1 uncultured Leptospirales bacterium
ATCATGGTCGATTGCGCCTGCCGTACCGACGTGCAGGGGATTTACGCCGCGGGAGACGTGACGGATGTCCCCTTCAAACAGATTATTGTCGCCGGGGGGGAGGGGGCAAAGGCCGCTCTTTCGGCGTGCACCTACGCCCTGAACAGGAAAAATTGACGGCGCATCCGGCCCGGGCCGGCATATACCATTCCAAGGAGGCTCGTAATGGGACTGTTCGACGACAAGGTGGCGAAACAGCTCAAGGACATTCTGGCGAAGATGAAAGAGCCGGTGAAGCTCACGTTCTTTACCCAGGAATTCGAGTGCCGCGCCTGCAGCGATGCCCATGCCTTCGTGAATGAGATCGCCTCGCTCTCGAAAATGATATCCCTGTCGGTCAAGGATTTCCTCAAGGAGCGCGATGAGGCTGATCGGCTCGGCGTGGACAAGTTGCCGGCCATCGTGTTCCACGACAAGGAGGGGAGCGACCTGGGCGTGAAGTTCTTTGGTCTTCCCGGTGGGTACGAGATCAATTCCTTCGTCGGCGCCCTCCTCGAGGCCTCGGGGGTACGGGACCACCTCAAGGAGGAAGTGGTCAGGCGGATCACCGCAATAAAGAAGGACGTCCATATCCAGGTATTCGTGACCCTTACCTGCCCCTACTGCCCCGGCGCCGTGAGCGCGGCGCACCGCCTGGCCATGGAGAACCCGAAGATCAGGGCCGACATGGTGGACAGCGCCCTCTACCCCCACCTGGTCCAGAAGTACCAGGTGAGCGGCGTGCCCAGGATCATCATCAACGAGACCGGGAGCCTCACGGGAGCCCAGCCCGTGGAGAAGATTCTCGAGGTGATCGAATTGCTCTGAGAAAGGAGCCATCTCGTAGTCGCGCCCCGGGATACTGCAGTGGCGTCACAGGCTTTCCCCGAGTTCCCGCGACCTGTTGGGCCGCGGATGCGGCCCGCGGGGTTATCTGAACGTTCCCCTCAGGCGCAGGTCAAGGGCGTCGTTGTAGAGCTGGAGCATGCGCTTGAAGGCGCAGGCCTCGTGGCTCAGGCGGCCTCCTGGAGGGGTCGATCGGACCCATTTCGAGAGAGCGTCGCGGCGTTCATGGAGAAAATCCCGAAGGCAATCGATCTCTTCGCTCGTGAGGGTCTGCTCCATCACCTCCCGGTCCTCGCGATTCCCCGTACCCCAGCGCGCCGCCAGGGGGAGCAGGTCCCTGAACCGGGAGGGGACATTCCTTTCATGCAAGTGCTGAACGGCGTCGATGCCCTTGCATGGGTCATGAGAGGGGAATTTGCCGGCCGGGCCTCCGGCGCAGGAAAGGCCGGAAAGGACGGCAAGTGTGAAGACCGCGATACACGTCCTGTGCGCCATGAAACTGTACGTTGCTCCTGGAATCAGGGTATGTGTGGCAACGTATAGCATTCCCTCTGTATCGTGAAAAATCAAGGTTTTTATCATCGGGGAATCGTATCGGATCCCTTCTCCCCGTCGGTATGAAACGACTGTACTGCGCCAATTAATTTCTTGACACCGCGCATGATCCGGTGATTTTTTAACCGCACGGTTAAAGGCCCGGGGAATTGATGAAGGTAACCAGAGACAGAGGCGGCTCCACCCATAAGGACACCGCGAAGGACCGGATACTTCGATCGGCCAAGAAAGAGTTTTCCGAGCGGGGTTTCAGCGGCGCCCGGATGTCCTCCATCGCGAAGGCATCATCCGTCAACAAGGCGCTCATCCATTATTATTTCAGGGACAAGGAGAGCCTCTACCTCGAGGTCCTGACGCGTATTTTCAGGGGGAGCGCGGACACCGCCGTCTCGTTCCCCGACCGTATTGAGCAGTGGGACCTCTCCCCGTCCCAGAAGCTCTACGTGATACTCTATTTCACGGTGAACATATTCCTGAAGGCAACGGACCCCGAGGCAACGCGGATCATCTTCTGGGAGCTTGCCGAGGGGAAACGACATCTCGACAGGCTGATGATGGAGTACACAATCCCCCGGCAGAGGATAGTGGCCGATGTCGTAAGCGAGGGGATCGGGAAGGGGGAATTCGAAACCGCGTATCCTATGATGGCGGCCATGAACGTTGTCTCGTTCATCGCCCTGTACAATCTGCACAGGGAGATATACGGGAACAAGGCGGCCTTCGGAGAAATATTCGGCGAGGTAAACGACGAGGACGTGCTTCGATTCGTCCTCGACCATGCGTTCAAGTCGCTTTCGCCGACGGGCGGCGTGACCTGCATACCGGCGCTGCCGGCGGGACTGGCGGAGCATCTTGACGCGATGATCGAGCTGCTCGTCGAGATGAAGGACGAGGGCGTTAACGAGGAATTCTTTCGCCACGTCGATTCGATTCTTCATGATACTACAAGCGAGGGATAAGATGATCGGACTGAAAACGTCAGTGGCGGGAGCGAGTCTGCTCTCCGCGCTTCTCTGTGTCGCGACGGCGATGGGACAGACGTCCACGGCGCCTCCCGGCGGGGTTGACGCGCCGGGAAAGGAGTTTGTCATAACGAAGCCCGATCCGGAACGGGAAAAGCGTCCCATTAAGATCGAGCTGGCCGAGGAGCCCGCGCTGGTCCTGGGATCGATGAGGATCACCCTGGGCCAGGCGATGATCTGGGCGGTGCGCCAGAACTTCGACATGATGTCCGTAAGCTACGACGTTGCCATGGTTGATACGAGCTATAACCAGTTCCTGAAAAAATTCGCCCCGGTCCTGTCCGCCGAAGGTGGCGGATCCTTCGTGAAGTTTCCTCCTTCCCAGAGCACCTTCGCGGGGAAAAACGCGGTTTCCGTCGACGGCACCGTCTCCCTGTACAAGAATTTTTCCTCCGGCACCACCCTCGCCGCCGGCCTGAACCACCAGTACCAGGATATACAGCGCGGAGGCGGGATGTCGTCGCTCTTCTCGAGCTCCATGGGGCCGGCAAACGTGCACCGGCCATCTGTCTTCGTTTCCGTGCAGCAGGAGCTCGTGCGCAACGCCTTCGGCATCAACGACAGGCGGCTCGAGGAAATTCTCAAAAATTCTGCGAAGATGCAGAAGGAGGGAATTCTCTTTCAGCTCTCCCTTGTCATCGTCCAGGTGATCGGGGAGTACTGGAACACGGTGATCACCAAGGTCTCCCTTGAAAACGCCGAGCTCCAGGTGAAAGAAACAAGGAAGGTGAGGGACATTACCGCCCGCAACGCGGCGTACGGCCTTGCTGACAACTATACCCTGAACATGTACAACTCGATGCTCGCCGGGGCGGAAGCGAAGCTTGTCATGACCCGCCAGAAATACCGCGAGGCCCTCAGGAGCTTTCTCTCCACCATCAACGTGGACGACACCACCGACGTGACCGGCATCGCGGTTTTTTCAAACCGGTATCCGGAGATTGACATCGAGGAGGCCCTCAGGACCGCGTACAAGAACCGGGCCGACTACGCCATCGCGGTCATGTCCCTTGAGAACGCGAAGATGGGGAGGAGCCTGGCTGAAAACGCGTCCCTCCCGTCCATCATCGCCGAGATAAACGCGGCGGCCAGCGGCGAAAAGGAAAAGATCGCCTCCTCCTACGGCGACATCGGATCGTTCAGGTATCCCGCCGTTGAGGGGAAGCTCAAGCTCAGCTACCCGATAGGGGACAAGGACCTCTACACGCGGGAGAGAAACGCACGCTTCAAGGTCAGGCAGGCCGAGATCCAGCTTGAGAAGTACCGCCGGAAGGTGAAGGACGACATCATGAACGTCGCCGACGGGATAGAGAATGGATACAAGCTGTACATGAAGGCCACCGAGGCGCGCAAGCAGTCGGAACTCTTTTACCGCGGGATGCTTCGGGACCTGGGGCTGGGCCGCTTGAATTCAGCGGTGGTGAAGAACGGCCTCGACGCCCTGGTGCAGAGCCGCGAGATGGAACTCCAGGCCCTGGTGGCCTACAATGTTGCCCTTCTCCAGTATGATGTGGCAAGAAACGTTCTCTTCGAAAAATACGGGATCGACGTCGAGCAGTATATCCCCAGGGACACGGGGCGGGAGCCGGCGATTAAAAAGAAGTAAGCGCCCCGGACGATGGTGACGCGTCCACTGAAAAATTGATTTGACTGCCTGATTTGGAGAATATAGATTCGTACAATGCGATCGAGCATTCTTTCGGCAGTCCAGATCCGTCCCTTCATGACGGCGTGCTGTATCGCGGCGGCACTAATGGTGCCGGGTTGCCGGTTCTCAGGGGACCGTGAGTTGCCGGTCACGAAGTGGCAGGTGCTTTACAGCCAGGAGCCATCCCTCAGGGCGATATCCGGGGAGGATGGATGGCTGGATATCGAAATCCCCTCCCTTTTCACGCTTCCCTATCCACCGGAGCGCGCGGTGAGGCATCTGTGGCTGCGGGGTACGGTCGAGGTCCCCGATCCCCGCACTCGATAAGTAAAAAGCCT
>CAZKPR010000262.1:0-4408 GCA_964554685.1 uncultured Leptospirales bacterium
ACCTGTCGCCCAGCGTCATCGACGAGATCATCAAGGACCCGGAGTCTCTCGAGCTCGGGGGGGAGGACAGGGAGATCACCATCTTTTTCTCAGACATCGCGTCCTTCTCGACCATTTCCGAAAAGCTCACTCCCCAGGACCTGGTGCGGCGCCTTAACGAGTATCTCACGGAGATGACCAACATCATACTGGGCTATAACGGCACGGTGGACAAGTACATCGGGGACGCGATCATGGCGTTCTACGGGGCGCCCATCGTGATGAAGGACCACCATCTCAAGGCGTGCATGGCCTGCATCGACATGAAGAGGCGACTGCGGGAGCTCCAGGAGGAATGGCGGAACAAGGGCATGGAGCCCCTTTCCGCCCGGTCAGGGATCCACTCCGGCAGGGCCACGGTGGGGAACATGGGATCCAGCACGAGGATGGACTATACCGCCATGGGTGACGCGGTCAACCTGGCGTCGCGCCTGGAGGGGGCGAACAAGTACTATTCCACCTCCGCCATGATCAGCGGCGCCACCTACGAGGGGGCCCGGGACCATGTCGAGGTGCGAAAACTCGACATGATACGCGTCGTGGGGAAAACCGAGGCGGTGCCGATTTACGAGCTCCTCGGGAAAAAGGGGGAGCTTCCGGACCGGGTCTACGAGATGCTCGAAAAATACAACCTTGCCATGGACCAATTCAGCGGCCGCGACTGGAAAGGGGCGCGACATCTTTTCCGGCAGGCGCTCAAGGTCCTTCCCGACGACGGGCCGTCGGAAATGTACGTGAAGCGGTGCGACACCTTCATCAAGAGCCCTCCCTCGAAGGGATGGGACGGGGTATTCGCGATGAAGGGGAAATAATCTCGCCCCGGGCCCGTATCTTTTTTGCTTTACAGGGTTCATACCGGATATATACCGGCCCCGCGGGGTCGGATGACCGCCACTTCCACGCAACCGGAGAACGCAATGGGATCAATGAAACGGGAACGACGCCTACACCTGCTTGCCCTCGCCTTCCTGGCGGGCCTTTTCATAGGCGTGAACGCGTCGTTCCTTTCCTCGGCCCCCGAACCGGCGCACCGGTACCTTGATTATTTTCATCGCGTCTACCAGATCATCGTTACCGAATATGTCGACGAGACCTCGCCGAAGGATATGTTCTTCGGCGCGATAAAGGGGATGATCGATTCACTGGACGATCCCTACTCCCGCTTCCTCGATGAGAAGTCCCTGGGAGAGCTCCGCGAAATGACCACGGGAAAATTCCAGGGCGTGGGAATCGAGATCACGGTGCAGGACGGCCGCGTGGTGGTGGTGGCTCCCATAGAGGATTCACCGGCGATCAGGGCCGGCATCGCGCCGGGCGACGTGATCACGCACATCGACGACAAGGCGATCAAGGGTAAGTCCGTCGAGGAGATCGCCTCCATGATACGGGGCCTCCCGAATAGCACGGTGCGGCTGCAGATCTCGCGGGAGGGATTCGCTGAACCGATAGAGTTTACCCTGGAACGCGCCCCCGTGAAAATCGCCAGCGTAGAATACGGCATAATTGAGAAAGGGTCCATCGGGTATCTCAGGATCAAGAATTTCGGCTCTGATACGGGACGCGATGCCGCGAAGGCGATGAAGTATTTCAGGAAGCAGGGGGTGAAAAAAGCGATCATCGACGTGCGCAACAACCCGGGAGGCCTTCTCACCGGGGCTGTCGAGGTCTCCGAACTCGTCCTTGACCGGGGCCGGACGATCGTCTCGACCAGGGGAAGGGAGGGGAGCGGCATCGTGGAGGAATACAAGTCACGGAGCGAGCCCGTCTACCGCGGCGCCCTCGCGGTCCTCGTGAACAACGGCACCGCGTCGGCGGCGGAGATCCTGGCGGGGGCGGTGCGCGACAACGAGCGGGGTGTTCTCATGGGGGAGAAAACCTTCGGGAAGGGCTCCGTCCAGAAATCGTTCAACCTCGAGGATGATATCGGCGTTTCGATCACCGTTGCGCGCTACTACACCCCGTCGGGGGAGCTGATCCACAAGAAGGGAATAACGCCGGAGCGCGTTGTCCCGTCGGAAAAATTCTCGGAAGACGACATGAAAGGACTCAGGACTATCCGGGAGAAAAACCTCATGGACGCCTTTGTCGCGAAGGATACCGCCTATGACGGGGCTTCGAGAAGCGCCTTTCGCGCGTTTCTCGCCGAAAAGGGAGTGCGCCTCTCCGACAGGACGGCGGACTTCATCCTCAAGGACTGGATCAACCGCGCGAAAAAGAAGCCCCTTTACGACCTGGAATTCGATACGCAGCTCAACGAGGCGGTGCGCCACCTCGGGGGAATCTGAACCGGGACCGGAGGGAGGGGGTAATGGCTCGAGGACTCGGGCTTGAAAGCTCGTGCGACGAAACCGCCGCGGCGGTGGTGGAGGACGGCGTTACCATACTCTCAAGCGTCGTCGCCAGCCAGGTGGACCTGCATCGCGTGTATGACGGGGTGGTGCCTGAGATCGCCTCCCGCGCCCATCTTGAATCGATAAACCGCATCATCGACCGCTCCCTTGAGGAATCGGGAACGCGCTTCGAGGACCTGTCCTACGTGGCGGCGACGACGAGGCCGGGTCTCGTGGGGTCGCTGATGATCGCGCTCCAGTCCGCCAAGGCGATCTCCTACCTTCTCGGCATACCCCTGATAGGCGTCAACCACCTCGAGGCGCATCTCTACGCACCTTTCCTTGAGGGCGTCGATCCCGTGTATCCGCACATCGGCCTCCTCGTGTCCGGGGGAAACACGGTTCTCTACCATGTCCGCGCCGTTGGGGACCTGGAGGTTATCGGCAGGACCGTGGACGACGCGGCGGGGGAGGCCTACGACAAGGTGGCGAAGCTGATGGGGCTCGGCTATCCCGGCGGTCCTGTCATAGAAAAGCTCGCGCGGTCGGCCAGGGAGCGGACCACGCGCTTCCCGAAGATTCTTCCCGTTCCCGGGGACGAGCGTTTTTCCTACAGCGGCATCAAGACGGCCGTGGTGACCTACCTGAAAAGGAATCCGCACGCCGATCCCGCCGAGGTGGCCTTCGGGTTCCAGGAAAGCGTGCTGGAGCTTCTCGTGCGGAGAACCTTTGCCGCGGCGCGGGCACGGGGGATACGCTCCATCGTCGTCGCGGGAGGGGTCGCCGCCAACGGGAGACTCCGTGAGCTCCTCGAGGGTGAAAAGACCCCGGGAGAGACGCTCATTATTCCCGCGCCTTCTCTCTGCGCTGATAACGCGGCAATGGTTGCGGGGCTGGGGTTCCGCTACTATGCCGCGGGGAAGTCAGACGATCTTGACATTGACGTGAGCCCCCGGGCGTAATTTTACTTGATTAAATCGGCCTACCGGGTCTATGGTTGGATCAAAGGCGACCCATAACGGAGCGACCACTAAAGAAGGGACGGAGCCGGACGGATAGATGGCGAAGAAAAGCGGCAGTTTCAACAACCTGATCGATTGCTGCCTCAAGCTCGCGCATGATCCCGAGCTTGAGGGCGATGTCGGGGCGCAGTTCGTACGCCTCGTAACCGATTATTTTTTCGGGAATGAAAAGAACGCGAGCAGGGGATTCGAGCTGTTCCTGGAGAATTGCGGCCCCCCTCCCTTCGTGAAATCCCTGGGATCGATCTTCGACATAGACATGGCTGACCTGGAAACGTACGTGCGGGGAGATTCCCTCAACGACTCGATGGCGGGGAAGATCATGCTGTCGCCCCAGTACCTGAAGGCCTTCTACCCCCACCACGCGCCCTCGTTCAACAAGCTCCCCGAGGACGCGCGGTTCGAGTTGATGGACGCGATCAAGGAGAAGAACGACGGCATCATTTCAGCCTTCACGAAAATGAAGATGGACAGGGACGCGGACAGGAAGAGAAAGCTTCTCACGCTGATCGCCCTGGTGCTGAAGAACATCCACCTGAGGACCGGCGCGCCGCTCAACAGGCTGCCGCGACCCGCCGACGAGATCATCCGATCCCTCTATGCCGGCGCTGACGAGGTTTTTTCCGCGAGCCAGAAACAGATGGCGGAACTCATGGACGATACGAAGATAAAGCAGCTGGTGAAGACCTTTTTCATGATCAAGCAGTTCAAGGACATCACGTCCATCGCGGTGCTCTTCAAGGACGAGGTGGGACGTTTCAAAAAGAGAACGGAGTCGGCCCGGCAATGAGGTCCCGCGCGCGGGGCGATTCCCCGAAGGGTCAGCGAAACGAGCGATGAATTTCGTCGAAGAAAAAACACCGAAGGGATATCTCGTCAAGATTTTCTTTGATAACTGGCAGTTCCTCGCTTTTGACGGACGCGGCAAGTCGATTTACGCGGACAGCGAAAAGCGGAGCCTCCTCCACGCGGTTCCCGTTATGATTTTCGTGGGAACGTCGTTCGATCTGGGGAGGG